>JAYVJS010000229.1:0-8872 GCA_043769075.1 Gemmatimonadota bacterium
GGCGTCGGGCCCCGCGACCTTCCATCGGTGGGTCTTGATATCGTGGCGCATCGACGGCGTGAGGTCGTCCATCGGCGAAAAGGCCAACCCAATCGCCACGCCGCGCAAGACGGGCGCACCAGCCCCGGCGTTGATGGCTTCGAAGTCATCGGGATCGGTCAAACACATCACGCCGCGCTCAAGGTCGGTGGCGGCTCCCATGATCGAGACGATCCAGACTCGGCCTGAGGGCCATCGGACCACGAGTGGCGCTGAGCTTCGGTACAATCGCCAAGGCGCGGCTCGGAAGAGCGCTGCTGATGCCTCGAACAGGGCGGCGACCAACTCGGGCTTGAGTCCCCAGCCAGTCCAGGTCGCGGCTGTTGCCACCGGCACCTCGCCGGCATCTTGGGAAAACTCTCGGATGAACTCCGTTCGGATCGCCTCGAATGCGGGCAGCGAGTCACGGACCTCGATGATCGTCTGGCGGAGGATCGGTAGCCGCCGGAGGGCGGTGGCGGCGGCCTGGTCCATGACCCAGATCTCGGGCGGAGCCCCTTCGTCTTTCGCGACCGCGGTGCCGACTTCGCGAGCCAGCATTTTGGCCATGGCGGCGGGGTCGGCGGGTGGATTCGTTTCGGGCTTGAGGCTCACGATTCTGCCCGACTCGGTCGCAATCAAGACGGCGACCAACCTGGCGTCGGGCTCGTCGTCGATTTGCACGGGGAATGGCATCCATCCGATTTCCCAATGCGGAGGGGTCGGATCAGGGGTGGGCCCACGAGGTTCCGCGGCGAGGTCGAGTGTTGGCTCTCCGCTCGAGGTGGGCAGAGCCATGAAGTGGTGTCGAATGTCGACCGCGATCGAGCCCAGGCTGTCGAGGTAGCCCTCCCGGGTGGCGTCGTTGATCGGCTTTGGGCGGCCGCTGCTTGGGCGTGGCCCGCCGGCCAATGCCAGGATCGGTCGAAGGTCCGCTAGCCAGGTCGGATCGGCTAGGAGCTCCGACCATGCCTCGGTCCACAGCGTGGTGCCATTGATGAAGCCCTGGGCCCAGTCGTTCCCGAAGGTCTTGCCGTCGCGGATGGTGAGGGTCGGAGCGTAGTCGCCGCGGAGGAGGGTGGTCGCTACCGAGTTCCAATGGCGGAAGATGAGGTTGATCAATCGCTCGGTCTCGGCCATTGAGTCGAGATCTGGCCGCCGTGGGTCGTCCACCTCGCCGAGAATGTAGCCCATGGCCTGGGACGGCGGAATCACTCCGGGGCCCGAAACAATGGCGGCCAGGAACCCGTCCAACTGCTCAATGCCCGGGCACCCGGTCCCGCGGCCGCCGAGGAGCCGATTGAGGTGGTCGAGTTCCTTGAGCGATAGGCGCCCGCCGGGAGCCTGAAATCCTCCAGGCCGTTTCTTGTTGTGCTTCTTGCTCATGGTCACAATGTCGCTTCGGAAACGGGAACAGGCAACGCTGGCGGGTGGTCGGACCTCGACTATTCTTGGGGACACCATGATCGACGCCGCCCCGAACGCAATCCGCCTGCCGAGCATCGGCGACCTGGTTCGGATCCGAACCCGGACCTGGCTGGTCGAATCGGTGGAGAACCCATCGCCTGGGCAGGCCGGCTTGGTTGGGCTTTCGTGTTTGGACGACGATGCCCAGGGAGACCAGCTCGCGGTCCTTTGGGAAATCGAGCTCGACGCCCAGGTGCTCGATGCCGAGGCCTGGAAGGCGATCGGCCAGAAGGGCTTCGACGATCCCAATCGGTTCGGCGCCTACCTTCGAACCCTCCGCTGGAACTGTGTCACCGCCACCGATGCCAAGCTGTTCCAGGCTCCGTTCCGCGCCGGGATCAAGATCGACGCCTACCAGCTCGAGCCGCTGCGGAAAGCCCTGCAGCTCCCCCGGGTCAATCTCTTCATTGCGGACGACGTTGGCCTCGGCAAGACGATCGAGGCTGGTTTGATCGCGACGGAGCTTCTGCTCCGGCGGAGGGTTCGCGATATCGTGGTGAGCTGTCCACCGACCATGCTGCAACAGTGGAAGGACGAACTCGAAAATCGCTTCGGCCTCGTCTTCCAGATCCTCGACCGGCGGTACATCGAACAGGTCCGGAGGGAGCGTGGCTACGGGGTGAACCCGTGGAGCACCTATCCGCGGTTTCTCATTTCGCACCGGCTCTTGATCGATGAGGTCTATGCCGGCCCGATGCGGGTATGGCTTGATAACCTCCGCCCCGGGTCGCTCCTGATCCTCGATGAAGCTCACCACGCGGCGCCTTCAACCGGGTCACGGTACGCGAGCGACTCTCGGATCACCCACGCGGTCCGGGACCTCGCCCCCCGATTCGAGCACCGGCTGTTCCTCTCCGCCACCCCGCATAACGGCCACTCGAACAGCTTCAGCGCCCTGCTCGAAATTCTCGACCGGAACCGGTTTACCCGCGGCGTCAAGGTCCTGCCGCGGCACCTTCGCGATGTGATGGTTCGTCGTCTCAAAGAAGACGTCCGGGAGGTAGCCGGCGGGTTCCCTCGGCGCGAGGTAGTCCAGGTTGACCTCGACCAGCTGCCGCTCGACACCCCGGAGCTGGTCCTCGCGGCGCTGCTCGATGAGTACCGGACCGTTCGGGAAGCCCGGCTTGAAGGGGCTCCGAAGCGAAAGCAGGCCG
This sequence comes from Gemmatimonadota bacterium, assembly GCA_043769075.1. Classification (GTDB taxonomy): domain Bacteria; phylum Gemmatimonadota; class Gemmatimonadetes; order Gemmatimonadales; family GWC2-71-9; genus SHZU01. The sequence continues at coordinate 2,640 of JAYVJS010000229.1, forward strand.
AGGCGGCGTTGTTGGTCTCGGGGCTCCAGCAGCGGCTCTTCTCGTCGATCGAGGCGTTTGCCCGCACCCTGAAGGTGCACCGCCGGACGATGGAGCGGCTCTGGGCCGGCGAGGTCATGGTGGGTGGGCCGGTTCCTGATGCAGCGGCGTTGACCGGTGGCTTCGACGGAGACGACGACCGCTCGGGGCTGACCGAGGCGGAACAGGCCGAGTTGCTCGAAGCCGCCGCTGCCGCCGCCACCTTGGCCGGAGCGGGCGACTCGGCCCGAGCCGACGTGGCCCGCGAAAAAGCGCTGGTGGCGGAAATGGAGCGGGTCGCGGAGCGGCACCGCGGCCAACCCGACGCGCGAGTTCGCTTTTTGATCGAGTGGATTCGGGGTCGGATGTGTGCCGGCGCCGCCTGGACCGATCTCCGACTACTGATCTTCACCGAGTACGAGGACACCAAACGATATCTGGCCGACCTGCTCCGGTTGGCGGTGGCGGGATCGGACCGGGCCGAGGAACGAATCGAAGTGTTGAGCGGAGCAACCCCGAGCGACCGCCGCGAGGCGATCAAGCAGGCCTTCAACCTCCCACCCACGGAACGACCGATTCGGATTCTGGTGGCGACCGACGCTGCCCGGGAAGGCATCAACCTTCAAGCCCAGTGCTGGAACCTCTTTCACTTCGACCTGCCGTGGAATCCGAGCCGCCTGGAGCAACGCAACGGCCGGATCGACCGGAAGCTCCAGCCCGCCGCCACCGTGTTTTGCCACTACTTCCACTACCACCAGCGGGTCGAGGACCGGGTGCTCCGGGCCCTGGTCCGAAAGACGGAGACGATTCGGGTCCAGTTGGGCAGTCTGGCGCAGGTCCTCGAGGCCCGGCTTGCCGCCACCGTGAGCCGCGGGATCCGACGCGACTTGGTCGACCAGATCGAGCAGGACATCGGGGCGGCGGAACTCGATCCGGAGCGACGAAGGGAGGCCGAGGAGGAACTCGACACCGCGCGCGACCGCCAAGACGAACTCCGCGAACAGATCGATGGGCTTCGGACCCGAATCGCCGAGGCCAAGAAATGGATCGGGTTCGACCCGGCCGCCTTCCGGAACGCGATTTCCACCGCGCTGGAGATCAGTGGCGCGCCGCCCCTCAACCCCGTTTCGACGCCACCAGGAAAGCCGTCCCGATTCCAAGTGCCGCCGCTGGACGGATCCTGGTCCCGGACGCTCGATACCCTGCGGCAACCGCCGCTGGACGGCCGCCGTACCGCCGAGTGGCGCTCGCTGGCGGGGATTCGCCCCGTCATCTTCTCGGCGTCCGACGAAGTCGATGACGGCGCCGTTCACCTCCATCTTCAGCACCGGCTGGCCCAGCGCTTGCTCGGCCGGTTTACATCACAAGGGTTCGTTCACCACGATCTTTCCCGCGCCTGTCTGGCTCAGAGTGCCGACGCCATTCCCCGGGTGGTTCTCCTCGGCCGCCTGGCGCTGTTTGGGCCGGGAGCCACCCGGCTCCATGAGGAAATCCTGACGGTCGCGGCCCGATGGACCGAGCGCTCCGGGCGAAAGACCCAGCTGACTCCGTATGGCCGGGACGGCGAAGCCAAGACTCTGGAACTGCTCGAGGGCTCCCTGGCTCCCGGCTCTGGAACGCCGCCGGCCCAGGTCCAGGCCCGCCTGCTCGCAACGCTGCCGCAAGACATCGAGGATCTGCTGCCCCACCTCGAACAACGAGGCGCCGCGGCGCGCGAAGAAGCCGCCGCGTCGCTGGCCGGTCGCGGCCGGATCGAGGCGGCCAGCCTCACCAAGATCCTGGAGGACCAGCGCCGTCGGGTCATCGCGGAGGCTGGGAATGCGGCCGAGCGGAACCTGGACCTCTTCGATGCCCTTGAGCGGAAGCAGTTCGCGGCCAATCGGAAGTACTGGGCGGAGTGGTTGGCCAATGTCGACGGCGACCTGGAGCGAGAGCCGAGGCGGATCTCGGAGTTCTACACCGTCACCGCGGTGCGGATGGAACCGATCGGTCTGGCCTACCTTTGGCCGGTGACCGGCTGACCGTGGCGACCGACCCAGCGGTTGCCGATCACCAAGCATGGATCGGGTATCTCCAACCCGATGGGCTGGTGGTGTCGGCCGCCGCGTTGGCGGACAATCAGGCGGTGCTCGATCGCGGCACGTTGGGCGCCCTTCAACTGCGGTTGGCGCCCTATGTCGGCGAAGTTCTGGTGGGCGAGGACCCCCGGATCGGGATCACGGACCTTCCGGGTTTCTTCCGGGGTTTCTTGGAATGGCCCGATGATCTGGTCCTGGGCCTCGAACCGGCCCGTCCGGTTCCGGACAGTGTCATGGTACCGCTGCCCGATTTGGGAGTAACCCTGTCCCCCACGATCGTGGTTGCCGATCCCCGGGCCAAGACCGCAGAACCGCCCTGGCTGATCCTGGTTGGGGAGGAGCCGGCCGGTGCCGACTTGGACCAAGCCTTCACCCAGGCCGAATCGGACTGGTCGGCTAGCCGGACCCGACGGTTCGAACGGCTGCTCCGGGAAACCCGGGTCCCCATAGGGCTCCTCTGCAACCGCACCCAGGTGCGGCTGGTATACGCCCCGCGGGGCGAGAACGCCGGGAGCCTCACCTTTCCGGTCAGCGCCATGACGGAAGTGGCTGGCCGGCCGATTCTTGGGGCGTTTCACCTGCTGCTCTCGTCGTACCGCCTGTTCGCGGCGCCGGACAAGAGCCGGCTACCCGGCTTGCTGGCGGCCAGCCGGGCCTATCAGGCCACGGTCTCCGAAGCGCTGGCCCAGCAGGTTCTCGGCGCCCTGTATGAGCTCGTTCGCGGGTTTGATGCCGCCGACCGGGCCAGTAGCGGGACGCTGCTCCGGGAGCAGCTGGCGTACGACCCGAACGAGATTTACGGCGGACTTCTCGTGGCCCTGCTTCGGACCGTGTTCCTGTTGTACGCCGAGGACCGAGAGTTGATGCCGGGGTCGGAGCTGTACGTCCGGCACTACTCCATTCACGGCCTGTTCGAACGATTGCGGCAGGACCATGAGGAGCATCCCGACACCATGGATCAGCGGTTCGGGGCCTGGTCGCAGGTGGTGGCGGTGTTCCGGGCGGTGTATCTGGGTGTTCGATACCCGTTGTTCATGACGCCCCCGCGGCGCGGGTATCTGTTTGACCCGAATCGCTACCCGTTTCTCGAGGGCCGGTCGCTCGAATCGCGGGAGCTGACCCAGCTCCCACTGGTATCGGACGGGGTGGTCTTCAGAGTCCTTGAAAAGCTGCTGGTGCTCGACGGCGAACGGCTTTCCTATCGGACCCTCGATGTCGAGCAAATCGGGACCGTCTACGAAACGATGATGGGGTTCGAGCTCAAGCGGTCCGAGGGCCACACTATTGCGCTCAAGCCCTTGGCGTCGGGTGGGGCGCCGGTGGGAGTGGACCTTGAGGCGCTCTTCCGGGTGGCGCCGCGTGAACGAGCCAAATGGCTCGGTGAGGCAGCGGGCCAGAAGCTCACCGGTCCGATGGCCGAGGCGGTCAAGCGAGCCACCACGGTAAGGGAACTCGAAGCAGCGTTGGAGCGGCGAATCGCTAGGAATGCCACGCCGGATTTGCTGCCGCCTGGATCGCTGTTGCTTCAACCGACCGATGAGCGGCGCCGGAGCGGGTCGCACTACACCCCGCGGGCGCTGACCGAGCCGATTGTCCGCACCACCCTCGAGCCGGTGCTGGCGCGACTCGGCCCCGACCCGACCCCTCGGAAGATTCTCGACCTGAAGGTGGCCGACATTGCCGTCGGATCGGGCGCGTTTCTGGTCGAGGTGTGCCGCCAATTGGCCGAGGTGCTGGTGGCCGCGTGGCGCCGGCATGGCGATCAACCCTTCATCCCGGCCGACGAGGACGAGGTCCTGCACGCTCGGCGGCTGGTGGCTCAGCGGTGTCTGTATGGGGTGGACCGGAATCCGATGGCGGTTGACCTGGCCAAGCTGTCGCTGTGGCTGGCGACGTTGGCTCGGGACCATCCGTTCACCTTCCTGGATCATTCGTTCCGAACCGGGGACTCGCTGGTTGGCCTGACCAAGCGCCAGGTGATCGATTTTCATTGGAAACCGCTCCCGGTGCCGACGTTGGGTCAGGAGGTCATCGGTGACCGGGTGGCGCGAGTGTCCGCGGCCCGGCGGGAGATCCTCGACGCGGACGACGAGTTCGTGTCGCTCGATTACAAGGCAAATCGCCTGCGGCTGGCCGACGACCTGCTGAGCCATGTTCGGCAGGCCGGCAGCTGTGTGATGGCCGCGTTCTTCGGGAGCGGCACCGATCGGGGGCGGGAGGCGGCCCGGGACGACCTGCTGGGGCGCTACACCGAGTTCTATCGGACCTACGACTTGGGACGGAGCCCGGAGGGAGCGGTGGAGGCGCTGACCACCGGGCCGCGGCCGATCCTGCCGTTCCATTGGGAAATCGAGTTTCCCGAGGTGTTCGACCGGCCGGAGGGCGGGTTTGACGTGATTGTGGGTAATCCGCCGTTTGCCGGCAAGAACACCCTGATCAATGGCAACCGGGCCGGGTACCTCGATTGGCTCAAGACTCTGCACGCCGAGTCTCATGGCAACGCTGATCTGGTGGCGCACTTCTTCCGTCGCGCTTTCAACCTGCTCCGGCCCAACGGCGCCTTTGGGTTGATTGCGACCAACACCATCGGCCAGGGCGACACTCGGTTCACGGGGCTCAGGTGGATTGGCACCAACGGGGGCACCATCTTCGCGGCACGGAAGCGGGTCGAGTGGCAGGGAGCCGCCGCGGTGGTGGTGAGTGTCGTGCACGTGACCAAAGGCGTCGTTCCGGGACCCTATCGGCTCGACGGCCGATGGGTACCGCTGATCACCGCCTATTTGTTCCATGCGGGCGGGCATGAGAACCCGGCGGTGCTTCGAGCCAATGCGGGGAAAAGCTTTCAGGGCAGCATCGTGCTTGGAATGGGCTTCACGTTCGACGACACGAATACCAGGGGGGTTGCGACCCCGTTGGCTGAAATGCGGCGGTTGATCGCGGAGAACCCGAAGAATGCCGAGCGGATCTTCCCGTATATCGGTGGGGAGGAGGTCAACGACAGTCCGACCCATGCCCATCATCGGTACGTGATCAACTTTGGGGAGATGAGTGAGGCGGAGGCGCGGGCGGGGTGGCCGGACCTGATGCGGATCGTGGAAGAGAAGGTGCGGCCGCAACGGCAGCAGGACAATAGAGAGGTTCGGCGGCGGTTGTGGTGGCGGTTCGCGGAGACGACTCCGGCGTTGGTCGCGGCCCTTCGGGGCCGGGAACGGGTTCTTGCCCTGTCCAGAGTTGGTCAGCATGGTGCGTTCACGTTCCTATCGACGAGGACCGTTTTCGCCGAGACGATCGTGGTCCTCCTAGCCGACGAGTTTAGCCAGTTCGCTGTTCTCCAGTCGCGGTGCCACGAGGCGTGGGCCCGGCTCTTGTCGTCCTCGATGAAGGACGACATGCGGTACACACCCTCAGACTGCTTCGAGACGTTCCCTTTCCCGGCCAGCGTCCAAACCGTTGAACAGGTTGGCCGTGAGTACTATGAATTTCGGGCGGCCGTGCTGGTTCAACGCAACGAAGGCCTCACTACTACGTACAACCGGTTCCACGATCCAAACGACCAAACAACGGAAACCCAGCAACTCCGAGCCCGTCACGCCGCGATGGACCGCGCGGTTCTTGATGCCTACGGCTGGACCGATCTCCAGCCGGTGGCGGAATTTCTTTCCGAGCACGAAGCTGATGACGATGCCGAGGTGGATGGGCCCGGCCGCCGGAGGAAGTATCGCTACCGCTGGCCCGATCTGATCCGCGATGAAGTCTTGGCTCGGCTCTTAGCCCTCAACGCCCAGCGGGCCGAGGCGGAGCGGTTGGGAGGTCTGGCTGCGGCCCAGGCAGAGGCCACCAAGCTAGGGCGTCGTTCGAAAGGCCGCGGCCGGAAACCCTCGGGAGGGGCTGACCTCTTTGAGCCGGGGGCGGAATGATGCTGGACCCGGACCTGCATCGGGGCTGCGAGCTCGACTGAGCCCGGTTGGTGACATCGCCCATCGTGGGCCCAGTTTCTCAGCCCGGCCTGTTTAGTCGCAAGTCCTTTGCTAGCAAGTGGCTAGCAGCCGGCTAGCAAGATGCGGTGGCAGCGTGCAAAAAACGGCACGTATGTGGTTGAATCATAACGAGTTGCGTGGCGTAAACGACAATCGTAAT
>JAYVJS010000230.1:0-18527 GCA_043769075.1 Gemmatimonadota bacterium
AACGGGATCCGTCGCTCTACCTCTACGAACTCACCATGGGCGGCCGGTCCCAAGTAGGCGTCGTCGGTTGCGTCCATATCGAAGACTATGAGCAAGACATCATCAAGAAGCACGAGCGGACCCGGAAGGACAAAGAGGACGATCGGACCAAGCACGTCCTGACCCTCAATGCCAATGCCGAGCCGGTGTTTCTGACGTACCATGGCCAACCCTATCTCGATCGTCTTTCCGCCGACGAGATGCGGGCCAAGCCGATCTATGACTTTACCTCCGAAGGGGTCCGCCACCGGGTCTGGATCATTCGGAACGTCGATACCTACCTGGACGGATTCCGCCGAATCACCGCCGGCTATGTGGCCGACGGGCACCACCGGTCGGCCAGCGCCTGGCGGGCGGGCAATGAACGGAAAGCCCGCAACCCGTCTCACAACGGGCTTGAGGAGTACAACTGGTTCCTTGCGGTGCTGTTTCCGGCAAACCAACTCGAGATCATGGCCTATCACCGGGTGGTTCGGGACTTGAACGGGATGTCGCCCGAACAGGTACTGGAGCGGCTCGAGCAGGTCGGTGTGGTCTCGAAGACACCCCATCCCGCGCCCGCCCGCCCCTGGGTGTTCGGCGTCTATCTGGCCGGCCAATGGTATCGGCTCGAGATTCCGCCCGACACCATCAATCCTAACGATCCGATCAAATCACTCGACGCCCAGTTGTTGTATGATCGGATTTTGGTGCCAATCCTCGGCATCGGCGATATTCGGTCCGACAAACGGATCGACTTCGTCGGGGGGATTCGGGGGCCGGCCGAACTCAAGCGGCGGGTCGATTCGGGCGACATGGCGATCGCCTTTGCCCTCCATCCGGTGCAAATCGAGCAGGTCATGTTGGTGTCCGACGGCGGCGGTATCATGCCGCCCAAAACCACGTGGTTCGAGCCGAAACTCAAGAGCGGCCTCTTCGTTCACACCCTCGACTGACAGAAACTGCGGGCTATGACACGGGTACTTATTGCCGACAAATTCGAAAAGGTCGGCATCGACGGATTGAAGGATTTGGGTCTCGACGTCGTAGTTCGAGCGGACGTCAAACTCGAGGAACTCGGCGACCTATTGCACGAGGTCGATCCAACCATCCTCGTGGTGCGAAGTAAGAAGGTCGTCGAGGAGGCCATGAAGAAGGCCCCGCGACTCTCACTGGTCATTCGAGCCGGTGCCGGGATCGACACTATCGATGTGGCCGCGGCGTCGCGTCTCGGCATTTTCGTCTCCAACTGTCCCGGAAAGAACTCGGTTGCCGTGGCGGAATTGGTGATGGCTCTGCTGCTGGCCTGCGACCGCCGGGTGGCCGACCAGGTCATCGAGCTTCGCCGAGGCGAATGGAACAAGGGCGAGTACTCGAAGGCCCGGGGCCTCCACGGCCGGACCTTGGGCATCGTCGGCCTCGGACAAATCGGCCGGGAAATCGCGAAACGGGCCTTGGCCTTCGGCATGAAAGTGATTGCCTGGTCCCGCCAGCTGACGATCGAGGACTGCGCCGAGCTCGGGATCGACTACGCCGAGACGCCGCTCGAGGTGGCCCGGCACGCGGACGCCGTTACCATCAACGTGGCGTCCACCGCGGAAACGAAGAACCTCGTCAATGCCGAGTTCCTCGCCGCGATGCGCCAGGGGGCGTACCTCATCAATACCTCCCGTGGCACCGTGGTCGACGAAGCCGCCCTGCTCGAGGCCATCGCGGCCAAAGGCATCCGGTGCGGCCTCGACGTCTATCAGGGCGAGCCGAGCGGTGCCAAAGGGACCTTCGACTCGGTGTTGGCCAAGACGCCCGGCGTGTACGGGACCCACCACATCGGTGCCTCGACCGATCAGGCCCAAACCGCGATCGCCCATGAGGTGATTCGGATCGTCCAGCAGTTCGCCCAAACCGGGACGGCGCTACACTGCGTCAACCGGTTGGCCAAGAGCTCGGCCACTCACGTTCTTTCCGTTCGGCACCAGAACAAGCCCGGGGTCCTGGCTCACGTGTTCCGGGTGCTCTACGATGAGAAGATCAACGTTGAGGAGGTCGAGAACATCGCCTACCATGGCTCCGAGGCGGCCAGTGCCCGGGTCCATGTGACCGGGGCCCCGAGCCAGCATGCCATCGATGAGATCAAGGGTGGCAATCCGAATGTCATCAGCGTCGATTTGACCGAGACAAGGCGGTAGTCCCATGGAACGAGTCCACAACTTCAACGCCGGTCCCGGCGTGCTTCCGGAATCGGTACTCAAGGCCGCCCAACGGGATGTCTGGAACATCGGCGGCTCCGGCATGGGCATCATGGAGCACAGTCACCGAGGGAAGGTCTTCGAGAAGATCATCGCGGAAGCGGAGGCCGATGCTCGGCAGCTCGCCGGTATTCCCGACAACTACCGGGTCCTCTTCATCCAAGGCGGCGCCACCCAGCAGTTCGCGATGGTGCCCATGAACCTGCTGGCGGCTGGACGCACCGCCGACTACCTGATCACCGGGGTCTGGTCGGAAAAAGCGGTGAAGGAAGCCCAAAAGTTCGGGAAGACGACCGAGGCGGTATCGGGCAAGGGGTCGAACTTCACCGAGATCCCGGCCCCGGAGGCTATCCGGTACTCCGAGAATCCGGCCTATGTCCACCTCACGACCAACAATACCATCTACGGCACCCAGTGGCGGAACGAGCCGGTGGTCCCCGCGGGGGTCCCGTTGGTTGCCGATACCTCGAGCGACATGTTCAGCCGCCCGATCGATGTGGCCAAGTACGGCCTGATCTACGCTGGGGCGCAGAAGAACCTCGGCCCCTCCGGCATCGTCCTGGTCATCGTGCGCGATGACTTGGTCGAGGTTGGCCCGGCCGGACTACCGACCATGATGCAGTATCGGACCTACGCCAAGGAAAAATCGCTCCACAACACCCCGCCGACGATGGCCATCTACATGGTTGGGCAGGTGCTCAAGTGGATCGCGGAAACCGGCGGCCTGGCAGCCATGGCGGAACGGAATGCCGATAAAGCCAAGCTCCTTTATGACGCGATCGACCAGTCGACTTTCTTCCGCGGCACGGTAGCGACAAGCAGCCGTTCCTTGATGAATGTCTGTTTCCGAGCCCCGACTGAAGAGCTCGAAAACGCCTTCTGCGCGGAGGCGGAGAAGAAGGGCCTGGCAGGCTTGAAGGGCCATCGTTCCGCGGGCGGGATGCGGGCCAGTATCTATAACGCCTGTCCCCGGTCGAGTGTCGTCGCGCTGGTCGAGTTCATGAAGGCATTCGAACGGGCCAACGCTCGGACGTAACGGCCGTAGCTGATCCCGGCCGTCAGGTCGTACAGGACGTGGACGACCATGGCCGGGTATAGCGAGCCGGTCGCATTCACGAGCCCCTGAAAGGCCAGCGCAAAGCCGGTGACCACGACCACCGCCTTCCAGCCCTGGCCCACATGGGAGACTCCGAACACCAATCCCGCGATCGCGGCGGCTCCCGCCATTGATCCGGTCAACTGAAGGACAATCCAGTACATCACGCCGCGATAGGTGAGTTCCTCGCCGACGCCGGCCAAGACGGAAATCGCCGCCCACAGGCCGTGGTCAAGGGCGTCCATCGGGGCAATGAGTTGGACCCGCCGGTCCCCGGCGGCGGCCTGCCGGCGCCAGCTCGGCCGGAGCCCAATCACGGCCACGGCCAACAGTAGAGCGGTCGCTACCAGGGCACCCAGCGACGGCCGGTACGGCTCGAACAACGGAATCCCCAGTGACCGGGCCACTGCCACCGAGATCGCCGTGAGCAGCAGTTGCTGGGCAATGATACTGGCGAAATATCGCTTCTTGGGCGGGAGGCTGATCGTGGCGAGCCGATCCCGGTTTCGCCAGGCGGCCATCGGAACCAAGGCTCCGAAAAGCAGCAGGTGCCACCACCCGACGAAGCCGACGACCTCCAAGCCGCCAAACGATCCGTTCACAGCAAGCTGGCGGCCCGCCGAATCCGCTGGACGATCGCGCTGAGTCCCTGGGTCCGCATCATGCCCAGCGCCTCGTCGAGCTTCATCATGTGGAGGAGGTCGGCCGGGAGACCGGCGGCCTCGGTGACGGGCTGCCGGTCCAGGGCTCGGGCCAGGAGCGAGAGGAAGCCGCGTACGGTCGGGGACTCCCGCGGGACGTCGGCGAAGAGCCGCAGGAGGTCGCCCTCGCGCTCGAGCCACAAAAAAACCGGGGTCTGGCACTCGGCGACCCGGTGCGCTTCGCGGTCCCGGTCATCCCGGAGGTGGTCCGGCAACTCCGGGAGCTTCTTTGACGCGTCGAGCAGCGCGTCGAGCCGGGTGGCGCGGTCCGCCGCGGCAAACCGCTGAATGAGCTTGTCGATCATCAGGCTCAAAGGCCAAATTGGAGATGCACCGCGGAAATCTACTTGGAGCCGCCCCCATGAGCATTGGCCTGCCGGGCCCGATCGTAACGACCGAATGGTTGGCCGCCCACCTGCGCGATCCCGATCTCGTGGTGGTCGATGCCTCATGGTATTTGCCGGCGATGGCCCGGGATCCGCGAGCCGAGTACCTGGCGGGCCATATCCCGGGCGCCCTGTTCTGGGACCTCGATCAGCTGGCCGATCCGACCAACCCGCTGCCTCACATGCTCCCACCGCCGGCCACCGCCGGCCACCAGGTCGGGGCGCTCGGGATTGCTGATCATCACACGGTTGTCGTGTATGATGGATCGGGTACCCAGATGACCGCCCCCCGAGTCTGGTGGCATCTCAGGGTCATTGGGCATCAGCAGGTCGCGGTCCTCGACGGGGGTTTGGTCAAGTGGCGGGCCGAAAGCCGCCCGGTCGAGGCGGGTCAGGTGACTCGGGCCGGCGGCAGTCATTCGGTAAGCTGGCGCAGCGACTTGGTCCGCGATCGCGGGGCCGTGGCGGCGCTGGCGGGCAGTGAGAGGCCGGGGCTGGTCGATGCTCGGGCGGCCGGGCGGTTTCTGGGGCGCGATCCGGAGCCCAGGCCCGGGGTTCGGCGCGGACACGTGCCGGGGGCTGTCAATTTGCCCTTTACCGCGTTGGTGGCTGCCGATGGCACCTTGCTGCCCAAGGAGGAGCTCGTCGAGCGTCTTCGTGGGGCCGGCGTGGATCTCGACCGCCCGGTCGTGGCCTCCTGCGGATCAGGCGTGACGGCGTGCGTGATTGCCTTGGCGCTTGAGGTGGTCGGCCATCGAGCGTACGCGGTCTACGACGGCTCCTGGGCTGAGTGGGGTGGGCGCGACGACACCCTGGTCGAATCCGGGCCTGCCTAACGACACCTCAGGCGTGGCCGGCAACCGCTAGTTGCAGCGCCGGACCAGCCGGGCCGGCGCGGGATGGTGGGGAAGGTCACGCTGCGCCGCCAGGGCGTTCCGCCGGGCCACCGAACAACTCGAACGGGCCGCGAGGAGCAAGTGGAGTCGGTAATTGCCGGGGTCGAATCGGAGGGCGTCCTCCATTTGCCGCGGTGACCACCCGTCACCGGCCAAGAGGATCGCGGCGGCCTGGCCCCCGCTCTTGGCGGCCAACCCGCCGACGACCAACAGGAACCAGAGCAGAGTTCGGAACCGCCGCCCGATCACCACGAGTTCGCCCACCGGCCGGGTGGCCGGCAACAACGCCCCGATGCTGCCCATCACCACCAGCGTCGGCGGCGCCAGCAGGAAGACGGCATCGAACACCCCCTCGACGGCCGCCGCAGCCAAGAGCGACAAGGCCGCGATCGCCGCGGCTCCATGTTCCGGATCTCGAGCTCGCCTTAGGGCAACGACGCTGAACGCCAAGCCGGTGAAGAGCCACAGCAAAGCACCCAACGGCCCCCGTTCGACCACCAGAGCCACCCAGTCACTCGACGGCCACGGGTTGGTGGGAATCGGATCGTCCTGGTCGAAGGAGGGATCGTTCGCCGTGGTCACCAGCGGGTATGTCACCAGCCAGTTGCCGGGCCCAGCGCCCAACACGGGATGATGGCGGACCAGTCGGAGGCTGTTCCGATACTGGATCAGTCGCCCGCGGCCGGACCCCTCTTGGTAGTTGAGGACGTCGCGCAACGAATCCCGGTAGGGTGACGGCGACTTCCACTCCAAACGGTTCGGCACCACCATGGCGGCCAGGCCGCCTAGCGTCGCGGCGCCGATCAGTCCCCAGAGCCGCCGCCGGGGGATCCGGGGCGGCCCCCCGCGCGTCAGGAGGGCGGCCAGCCCGGCCACCGCCACGACCGATCCCGCGCCGACCCAAGCCGCCCGGGACCGAGACAACACCGTCGCCGCGATCATCACGGCAATCGCCACCCCGGCCAATCCAGCCACCCAGCGGCTCCGCGCCGACGCCAGCAGCCACGCCGCCAGCGGGAGCCCAAGTACCATCAGATGCGCCATGAAATTTCGATTGCCGAGCGTCCCCCCTGGCGCCCGGGTGTTGGCGAGCGCATCGGATGACCATCCGTAGGCCTGGAGCAGGCCGGTCGCTCCCGCCACGAGCACCGCCGCCAGCATGGGCACCAGGACGGCGCCTCGACCAATCCGGCCGGTGATCATCCGGGCAACGAAGAAAGTGGCGATCCCGCCGATCGTGACCCCAAGGGCCCGAAGGGAGATCCACCGATTGGATGCCGCCAACGCACTGGCGGTGCTAAAGAGGCCAAACAACACCAGACCGACCTCGGCGACTCCGAATTCGATCCGATCGGCCCGAAGTAACAGCACCGTACCCGCCAGGAGCGCGGCTCCGAGCAACGCCAGCTCCTTGGGGACGGTGAACCGGTCCAAATCAAACAATTCGGACGGCAAGACGCCCAAGACCACCGCCAAAGCGCCTAGGGCGAGGATGCCGGCCGCCACTCCGCCGACGGCTTGGTCCAGCCGGGATGGCTTTGGAGGTGATGGCGCCTTTCCGATCATAGCCCGGATAGTAGACAGAACCACGGACCCGTCAACCGGCGACGACCAACTTAGATTCCTGTCCCATGCCCGAGTCTGAATCCGATGTCGTGGTGGCGGCCACGGACCGGCCCCTGCCCATTGCGGTCCGCCGCATCACCGATGACCGAGTCCCCAGTGACCTGATCGGTCTGGCGACCTACCTGGGCGACCGGTTGATCGCTCGGTGTGCGGTGCCCGAGGAGGTGGCCGACTTCATCGAGGGCCGGCGGCTCTTCGATCAACCCGCCCAACTCGTCCTCGCAGCCAAAGTTGAACCGCCGGGACTCCAATGCCGCCTCTTTGCCCTCGTCGAAGTGGCGGGCGGCGGGGAGGACCCCGAGCCCGTGGAGCCGTGGGCGGCTTCGGTCCCGAGCTATGAGGACCTGATCGACCAGGCTGAAACGCCGGCGGAATCCCCTCCGGCCACCCCTCAGGGCATGATCTTCCTCGGCCTGATCGTCCGATTCGCGAAGGATCGCCGCCACCCGGACAACCTGGGGCTCGAGGCCGCTGATATTCTTCGCCGGGTCGTCGAAGGGGAAACGACCGAGGTCGTCGACAAAGTGCTCGACGACCTTCTCGGCGGCGGCTCGCTGCCTTAACATTCCGACCTTCTTAATCGTATTACGGGATCGTCCCGATTAGAGGTGAGAATTGCCAGCCGCAACCCCAATTGAATCGAGAGGTTATGCCATCCCGGATGCGTTGGTCAGCACCCAGTGGGTCGCTGACCATCTGACCGATCCAAAGGTTCGGCTCCTTGAGTCGAATGAGGATGTCCTCCTCTATGAGACCGGCCACATCCCTGGGGCCGTCAAGATCGACTGGGTCACCGAACTGAACGATCAGGTGATTCGCGACTATTTGATGCCTGAGGTCATGCAGCCCCTCCTGCGGGCAAAGGGGATCGACCAAGACACCACCGTCGTGTTCTACGGTGACCGCAACAATTGGTGGGCCACCTACGCCTTCTGGGTCTTTCGACTCTACGGCCTCGAACGCCTTCGGATCATGGATGGCGGCCGTCAGCGCTGGGCCGATGAAGGGCGCCCGATGACCACCGATCGGCCCACCCTCTCGCCGGGAAGCTTGACCATTGGCACCCGCAAAGATCCGCTCGTTCGTGCCCTTCGAGACGACGTGCTGGTTCATGTCCGGGCGGCCCGCCGGCTCATCGATGTGCGGAGCGGGGAAGAGTATCGGGGTGAGCGTCTTCATATGCCGGATTATCCGAACGAAGGGGCCGTCCGAGGCGGGCATATTCCCGGGGCGAAAAACGTCCCCTGGGCTCGGGCCATCGACCTCGATACCCACACCTTTAAATCGGCGGCCGAGCTCCGGGCCATCTACGAGGACGAGCAGGGCCTAAAGCCCACCGACGATGTAATTACCTATTGTCGCATCGGGGAGCGCTCATCGCACAGTTGGTTTGTGCTGACCTATCTGCTCGGTTACCCCGATGTCCGCAACTATGACGGGTCTTGGACCGAGTGGGGCAACTCAGTCCGGCTCCCGATCGAACGCCCTTAACCATTCACTGAAGGACATCGGACAATGTTGGTGACTCTTGCCTTGGCGGCAGCCCTGAGCGCGCCGGCTCACATTCATACCGACCCGGTCAAATGGACCATCGATCCGGTCCACTCTGAAATCACATTCAAGATCCGCCACTTCGTCTCGAAGGTGCCGGGCACCTTCGCCCAGTGGACCGGTGACATCGTGGCCGATCCCGCCAAGCTGGCCGGTGGTTCAGTGTCCGTCACCATCCAGACGGCGAGTATCAGCACCCGAAACGACCGGCGTGATACCCACCTTCGGTCGCCCGATTTCTTTGCGGCCGACAGCTTTCCGACGATCACCTTCAAGAGCACCCAAGTCGAAGCCACCGGCCCGGCGGTGAAAATCACCGGTGAGCTGACCATTCGAGGGGTGACCAAGACCGTCGTACTCACCGGCGAGTTTGGCGGCACCTTCGGGCCGGCCGAAGCCGGGAAACAAAAGATCGGTTTCTCCGCCTCGACCAAAGTCAATCGTCTCGACTATGGCGTCAGATGGAATCGGCTCGCCGAAGGCGTCAATATGCTCGGCGACGAGGTCGAGATCACCATCAACATCGAAGCCACGAGGGCGGCCTAAGCAATGACGGCAACGGGGGCAGGCAACGGCGGTGCGCCGATTCGGATGGTTGCCGGGAAACTCGTGGTCCCGGCCAACCCGATCATTCCCTTCATCGAAGGAGACGGGACGGGTCCCGACATTTGGCGGGCATCGCGCCATGTTTTCGACGCCGCCGTGGCCAAGGCCTACGGTGGCGCCCGGACCATCGTCTGGCGCGAAGTCCTCGCCGGTGAAAAGGCCAAAACCAAGGTCGACAACTGGTTGCCGGAGGAAACCCTGTCGGTTATTCGGGAGAATCTCGTGGCCATCAAGGGGCCGTTGACGACCCCGGTCGGCGGCGGGATCAGGTCGCTCAACGTCGCGCTTCGCCAGCAACTCGATCTCTATGCCTGCGTGAGGCCGGTCCGGTGGTTCGAAGGGGTCCCCTCGCCGGTCAAGCACCCCGAGCACGTGGCAATGGTCATCTTCCGGGAAAACACCGAGGACATCTACGCTGGAATCGAATACCAGGCGGGGACGCCGGAAGTCAAGAAGCTCCGGGACTTTCTGATCAACGAGATGGGCGTCAAGAACATCCGCTTTCCCAACACCAGTTCCCTCGGTATCAAACCGGTGTCGGAAGAGGGGACCACGCGCCTAGTCCGCTCGGCCATTGAGTATGCCCTGGCCGATGGGCGGAAAAGCGTGACGTTGGTCCACAAGGGCAACATCATGAAGTACACCGAAGGCGGCTTCCGCGATTGGGGCTACGCGCTGGCCAAGCGGGAGTACGGTGCGGTAGAGATTGACGGTGGACCGTGGTGCAAACTGCCGAACGGCATCATCATCAAAGACGTCATTGCCGACGCCTTCCTCCAGCAGATCCTGACCCGTCCGGCCGACTACGACGTGATCGCAACCCTCAACCTGAACGGCGACTACATCTCCGACGCCCTGGCCGCCCAAGTCGGCGGCATCGGAATCGCTCCCGGTGCGAACATCAACTACGTCACTGGGCACGCGATCTTCGAAGCCACCCACGGGACGGCGCCCAAGTATGCCGATCAGGACAAGGTCAATCCGGGGTCGGTCATTCTGTCGGGTGAAATGATGTTCCGCTACTTGGGGTGGGTTGAAGTGGCCGATCTGATCATTCGCTCGTTGGACAAAACGATTGCCCAAAAGCGGGTGACGTACGATTTCCATCGGTTGATGGAGGGCGCCACGCTACTCAAATGCAGTGAGTTCGCCACCGCAATGGTCGGCAACATGTAGCCCGGGTGGCTGGGCTCAGGCGTCTCTGAGCCCAGCCGTCATAGCCACCGCGGCAATCCAGACTAGATCCGCCACCAGCAAATGCAGCAGTTGGGTCGCGATCGGCACCAGGAGGACCAGATTCACCACGCCGATCGCCAACTGCACCACGACCAAGCCTATCAGCCACCGCCCCGCCGACTGCACCAACGGCGTGTCGACCTGGCGAACGGCCCGCTGAGCCGCCCAGACGGCCAAGCTGGCCGCCCCAATGGCCAGGGCGGGGTGGATCACCCGGAGCCGAAGCAGGAAGTGAGCGGTAGCCGAGCGGTCCTGCGCCAGGCCCGCCTCGAGTGATGCGGCGGGAAAGAGCGTGTCGCCCAGTGCCGTGATGGCACCGGTGATGCCCACCACCAGAATCGCGCCTAACGTGCCCCAGCCGAACCGCACCAGGCCACCGTTCGTCGGCCGCCGCGGCCCGGGATCGGCCCGATCGGCCCAGAGAGCCGTCGCCGTCAAACACGCCAACAGGCAGAAGGTATTGGCCAGGTGGACCGCGAGATAGACGGCCCGGAGCGCGGAGTCGTCGTTGGCAACGAGCGCCAGCAATACCAGACCCGCTCCAACCAGGGCCTCGAGAATGATGAACACCAGGCTGCCCGCCGCCGCCCGCCGAACCCGATGCCCAGGGGGGGTGCCGCGGAAGGTTGTGAGGCAGAGCCCGACGACCAGCACCAAGGCCACACCGCTGGTAATCCGGTGGGCAAACTCAACCATCGTATTGAGTGCCGGATTCGTCGGCACCACGACACCGTTACAGAGCGGCCAATGCCGGCCGCACCCGGCGCCCGCGCCCGAGGCCCGAACGTACCCACCCCAGACGATGACCAGCAGGTTGTAGCCAAGAGTCAGTTGCGCAAACCGGCGGAGCGACATCACCCAAAATAGCCGCCGGTTCGGGAAATTACCGGATCCGCTCTGTCCAGGCGGAGACCGTATCGCTCGGGACGCCCTTCGGCGTGATCAGCCGATGACGCACCACGTTGGCCGCCCGCCACTGCTCCAGGATCAGCGGCCCGAAGCCGGTCTCGTACACCACCCGAATCAGCTCGCCGACCCGCTCGTATCGCGCCGGGGTCAGGCCATCAATCAGTCGGATCGATCCGCCGAGTGCCTCAATCGCTTGATCGGCCGAAATTACCGGCGACGCCGCCGACGTGCCTGTCACCACCACCTCATCCAGTTTGATCTGGTTGTCCGCCAAGGACTTCGGCCTGGCTTTGAGGGCACTCTTCTTGAGGTCCGCCTCTTCCAGCTGGGTCCGGGGCGCCGGCGCCTTGGTCACCGCATCGGCCGCCGAGCTCCGTTCCTCGCCTACCACGGCCCGACCGCCCAGCGCGGAGTCCCGACGTCCCAGTCGCTCCGGCTCGGCAACCGCGACCGCTCCCGTCGCCGCCGATGCCGTTGGCGCTGGGCGAGAGGCCGCGGGTGCTTCTTTTCGCTGCCGTTCTCGCTGCTTCGCCGTTCGGGCCGGTCCCGGCACTGGTGCCGGCTCCGACAGAACCGCGGGGGGACTCGCTTTCGGGCTCTCGGTGGGGGGCGTGGCGGTTCCAACGTCCATGCTGGCCTCGGGCACTGCCACCGTTTGGGGTTGGTCCCCGAGCGACAACCCGAGCCCCACGGCGGCGACGATGGTTGCCGCCCACGCAGCGGCTGGGGCCCAGGCCCGAACCCGTCGCCAACGACCGAGATCCCGAGCGCGAGGGCTGATCGCCGGAGCGGCTCGGGGGGGTGCCCCGACCGCCAACCCGACCGGTACCTCATCGAGTGCCCCAATCATCGCGAAGGCCTCGTCCCGCAAACGGCGAGCCTCCTCGAACCGGTTGGTGCAGGTCGAACAGCTCTTCAGATGGGCCTCGATGATCCTGATCTCGCCCGAACTGACCTCCCCGTCGAGCATTCCGTGGAGCACGCCCTCGTCAAGATGCGACATTTGGTTTCCCTTCCTTCCCGCGGTAGGCTTCGACCAGCCGTCGCCGGGCCCGAGCGAGTGTCGTGCCGATGGCGCCCTTCGCCAGGCCGATCGTCGCCGAAATTTCATCGTAATTCATGCCCTCGGCCTGTAACAAAAGCGCTTCGCGATCGCGTTCGGACAAGGTCGCCAGCGCCGACCTGACCCCGGCGATGCGCTCCTCCCGGATCATTTCGTCGTCCGGACTCTCGGTGGCCGTGGGCATTTCGCCCCGATAGAGCTCGAGCCGCCGCCCGTGCCGTACCGACTTGCGGCCTTCCTCCCGAACCAGGTTGAGAGCGACCGCAAACAGCCACGGCCGCGGGTTCCGGGGTGGCGCGGCGACCGCCCGCGCAAAGACCTCCTGGGTCAACTCCTCGGCCCGATCGCGGTCCCCGGTTCGGCGCGTCAGCATCCGAACCAGCGAATCGTGGTACTGGGCGTAGAGCTCGGCAACGAAATCAGTCATTCAGGACACTAGCGGCGTTGTTGACAGTTTGGGAGATGCCGAGGGGGGATCGGGATGCACACTGGTAAGCTCAGTTCGGGGCCGTCGGCACCTTACGGTCGAGGGTCGTCCGAATGACCATGCCCAACTCACCCACAGTGAAGGGCTTCTGGATGAGATTGACCCCCGGCTCGGTCAGCCCTTTTCGGTCCACCTCGTCCCGGGTATAGCCGGACATGAAGATGACCGGGACGGCCGGACGCTCAGCCCGGAACACCTCAGCGAGCCGGAGCCCGTTCATTTCCGGCATCACTACGTCGGTCAGAAGCAGGTCGATCCGCGCAGGGTACTCCCGGCTCACCAAGATCGCGTCAGCCCCGTGGCGGGCCTCCAGGACGTTGTAGCCGGCAGCCGTGAGGATCTTCCGGACCATGCCACGCACCGAGTCCTCGTCTTCGGCCACCAGGATCGTTTCGGTGCCGGTCAAGACCGGAGCCGGACCGCCCCCATTGGGTTGCTCTGGAGCACCTTCGGGGGCCGGTCTGGCGGGCAGGTAGACGACGAACGTGGTGCCCTGGTCCGGAGCGGACCGAAACCCGACCCTACCGCCGGCCTGCTCGACGATCCCGTAGACAGTCGAGAGTCCCAGGCCGGTGCCGTGACCGGGGGGTTTCGTCGTAAAGAAGGGCTCGAAGACGCGCGCCTGGGTCTCAGCGTCCATCCCGCGGCCGGTATCTCGGACCGTCAAGGTGATGTAGTCGCCCGGCTCGAGCGGGATCAAGGCGGTCTCGGGGTCGGCTCCGGGCTGAAAACGACTGGTTTCGATTGTGAGACTGCCGCCTCCGGGCATCGCGTCGTGGGCGTTGACCGCGAGATTGATGATGACCTGGTGGAGCTGAATCGGATCGGCCTCGACCCAGTACGGCTCGGTGCTTGGCAGCACCACGACCGTGGTCTCAGCGCGGACCAGTCGGCTCAGCAACCCGCGACACTCGTCGACGATCAGGTTGAGATCAACCAACCGGAGCTGAATGACCTGCTGGCGGCTAAAGGTCAGGAGCTGGCGGGTCAAGCTGGTGGCCCGGGAAACCGCCCGGGCGATTTCGCCCAAATCATCTCGGGCGGTGCCCGGCATGGCCGGGTTGTCGAGTAGCAACTCGGTGTATCCTCGAATCGCCGTGAGCAAGTTGTTGAAATCATGGGCCACACCCCCGGCCAAACGCCCGACGGCCTCCATCTTCGACGATTGGCGCAGCTGTTTCCGGCTGTTGGCCAGTCGGTCGGCCGCCGCCATCTGCCCGGTGATATCCTTGGCCATCAAGTACACGCCGCCGATACCGCCTTCGCTGACCAGGGGGACCAGGGTGGCGTCGGCGTCGATTCGGGCCCGTCCTGGCTGCTGGAGGGCCATGGTGAATCGTTGCGGATAGCCGTTCAAGGCCCGTTGGAACTGCACCAGGAACGCGGCGTGATCCGGCTCGGGGATCAGATCGGTGAACGGAAGCCGGGCCAAGTCGTCCGACACCTCGCCGAGTAACTGCTCAGCCGCGGGATTGGCGGCGAGGACCTCCGCTTCCCGGTCGAGGGTAAAGACCGCGTCGGGCTGGAGGGTAAACACCGATTGGAATCGGGTGTCGCGCTCCCGAAGGGCCCGCACCGTCCGGTTCCGCTCGACCGCGACGGCCGCGAGAGAAGCCCCCACTTCGAGCAATGAACGGGCGAGTTGGGACGGTGCCCCTGCGGTTCGGTACCACAACATCATCAGCCCGAGATCCGATCCGCTCTTCGATCGAACCGGGACGGTGACGATCGACTGAAAACCATGGGCTGCGGCGGCGCCGACCCAAGGGACCGGCGGGAGCCGGCTCACGTCGGCCATGGCCGGCCCGTCGACGAAATGGAACAGGTTGCTGATCGGGACCCCGTTGAGCTGGTCGGCAATCGACGCCGGGAGACCAGGCGCGGCGCCTAACGTTGCCGAATCGGCCTCGGCGGCCCGGACCAGAACCACGCAGTAGCTCCCGGGCGCCTCCTCGGCGATCGATTCGCAGAGCCGGTCGAGGGAGGTCCGTAACGGGGTATCGGCCACCAGGAGCGAGAGGATCTCGTGCTGAAGCGCCGACATCCGCTCGGCCCGCTTGCGAGCCGTGATGTCGACATGGGCGATCAAGATCCGCCGGACCGGTTCCGTTTCGAGCGGGGCTGCCCGGAGCAAGACCCACCGGCGTTCCCCCTCAGACGGGATCGCGAACTCGGCGACGAACTCCGGGTCCGTGCCGGACTGGACCCGCCCGATCCCGGCCCGCACCGCAGCCTGGAGTTCGAAATCCGGTCGGGCCACCAGTTGAAACGCCGTGAAGTAGTCAGCGATCCGGGTTTGGTCGCGCCAGGCGACGTTGGCGGCCGTGATCCGGCATTCTCGATCGATCACCACCAGTTGAGAGGACAGGGCCTCGAGGAGGGTCGAGAGCTCGTCGGCCGCTGTGCGGGTCGGTGAGTCGGGGGTCATGGGTGGATACGGAAGGAGGCCGGGTCGCCCCGGCCTCCCGTAGTCCGAGTGAGGACGGTCTACCGCTGAAACCGGATCTTGGCTGGGGTGGCTCGGCTCGTTTGGCTGCCGTCGCCGACGGTTCCGTACTCATTGTCGCCCCAGCAATAGGCCA
Organism: Gemmatimonadota bacterium; assembly: GCA_043769075.1. Taxonomy (GTDB): domain Bacteria; phylum Gemmatimonadota; class Gemmatimonadetes; order Gemmatimonadales; family GWC2-71-9; genus SHZU01. The sequence continues at coordinate 15,404 of JAYVJS010000230.1, forward strand.
CATTCGCCGTCGTGACACCGCAGGTATGGAAATCCCCGGCGCTGAGGTTCTTGAATTTGAGACCCCCAAGGACCAGTGTCGGGGTCCCCTGGGACGTCGTGGTCCCAATACCCAACTGGCCCTGATCGTTCCGGCCCCAGCAATAGACATCGCCGTTCGCCTGGAGACCGCAGGTGTGGCTGTATCCCGCCGTCACCGCCACGAAAACGAGGCCGCCGGCGGTCACAGGGGCATTACTCGAGGCGGTACCGCCATTGCCCAGCTGGCCGTCGCTGTTGTCGCCCCAACACCAGATCGCCCCGGCGTTGCTGAGGGCGCAGGAATGCTTGAAGCCGGCGGTGATCGAATCGAATTGAGCGCCGCCACCGACCAGCTGCGGGAGGTATTCGTTGACTGAGTTGGTCCCGTTGCCGAGCTGGCCTTCCCGGCCCAGGCCCCAACAGTACGTGGAGCCGCCTTGGCGGATCGCACAGGTGTGGACTCCGCCGGCCGCGATCGCCGACCAATCCCAGGGTCCAAAGAAGTACACCCCGCCGCCGAAAGGTGAGCCAAGTTCCTTGGGCTCGTTGGCGTCGTGGAACGTCACAAAGGTGGTGCCGGGCACCGAGGTCGTGTCGAACCCGATGCTGGCGCCCAACTGGCCTCGCTCATTGTCGCCCCAACAGTACGCCCGGCCGCCGATCGAGACGCCGCAGGAGTGAACCCGGCCCGCGGAAACGCTGCGGAACGCAATCGCAGTTTTCACCGTGTTCGGGGAATTGACCGACCGGCTGTTGCTACCAAGGCCAAGTTGGCCGTTGTTGTTGTCGCCCCAACAATACGCGATGTGCGAGAAGGTAACGGCGCAGTTGTGGAACAGCCCGCCGTTCATGGACGAGAAAGTTTGATTGCCGACCGGCGGAACGGCTTGCGGCACCGAGTAGATCGGGCCACTGCCGGCTGGGTCTTGGCCGATGCCGAGTTGTCCGTCGCCGTTGAAGCCCCAGCAGTAGAGCACGCCGCCGTCATCATTCGCACACGAGCTTCGGCCACCGGCCGCGACCGTCTCGAACGTGATGAATGCCGCGCCTTGGATCGTCGTGGTAAACTCATTCACTTGGACATTGAGGTCCATCGGGCCACCCCGGTTGCCCAGGGTCCATCGGGTGGCGGTGCGGCCGACGGCATTCGTCGAAGTCGTGCTTGGACTCGCCGTCCCGCTGCCTGCCGTTGGGGCCCAAGTGACGGACACGCCGCCGACCGGGTTACCGAACTGATCGACGACTCGGATCGCGATGGAATCGGGCAATGTCGCCCCGGGCGCGGCCAATTGGCCCCCGCCGCTGAGAACTTGAACCCGACTGGGATCGGCTGGAGTGGCCGTCGCGGTGAAGGTCGCGGCCGACAGAGTGCCGGCGGTGGCGGACACCGATTGAGTTCCGGCCGCGGTGCCAAGAGTCCAACGAACTCGAGCGTGGCCCGCCGCATCGGAAATGACGGTTGCCGCTGAGACCGCTCCGCCGCCCGCACCGACCGCCCAGTTGACCGGGACACCGGCCTTCGGGTTGCCGAAGGCGTCCGTGACGAGCACGACGACGAAGTTCTTGAGCAGCCCGCCGACTGGGCCGGTCTGGCTGTCACCACTGTCGGCGGCGAGTTTGCTGGCTGGGGCCGTGATCGCGTTTGCGGTGAGAACGACGGGTGGCAGGTCACGAAGCCGGGCCTCGACCGTCTGAGCTCCGAGGTTCGCGCCTAACCGAACTGCCGTCTGGACATAGCCGTCGGCGTCCGCCGTATCGACGGCGGTCAAGACGGTTCCACCGCCCGTCGCCACGGCGAACGTCACGATCGCACCGGCGATGCCGGCCTTCCGCTGATCCTCGACCCGGACCACGAACGGCAGCGGCAAGAGCCCGCCGACCGGGCCGGTCTGGTTGTCGCCCGAGATGAGGCTCAGGGACGCGACCTTAGGGCCAATGAGGCCGTCGGTGTCGCTGTTGCAGCCTGCCGCGATCACCGCGACAAGCGAAGGGGCGAGAATCCACCAACGACGCGCTGAACGCCACTGCATATGCGTCCTCCAAGTGTTCGACTTCTGAATGCCGCGTTAACGAGAGCCTACCGAACTTCTATCGGCCAATCACCTCTGGCCTACCAATCTAATGCCTTGATTAACAAATACTTACGTTGAATCTCGTGGATCGAATCTCAATCAAAATACGGCTGATTTTCGATCAGTGCCGACGCCTGGCACGACGTCAATAATCCGTCGGTAGCCTGATCCAAAGCAAGTTCCAGGCCTTCGGAGGGGCCTGGTGGACGGGCTCGCCGGCGGCGCCCAAATTAGCTCGTACCAAGGGCTTGACCGGCGGTGCTCAGGTATCGTAGTTTTGCCCGCTTGGCCGCGTGGTGGTTGTAGCTCAATTGGTTAGAGCGCCGGACTGTGATTCCGGAGGTTGCGGGTTCGATCCCCGTCAGCCACCCTGGTTGACAGTTGGACTTAGTCATCGCCGGATTGTAGGTCCGTAGCTCAATTGGTAGAGCACCGGTCTCCAAAACCGGGGGTTGGGGGTTCGATTCCCTCCGGGCCTGTGAATGAAGGCAGTTACGCCGCTATCGTCTAGAGGCCTAGGACATAGCCCTCTCAAGGCTAGAACACGGGTTCGAATCCCGTTAGCGGTATGAAGCTGTCTGGCCCCATCGTCTAACGGTTAGGACACCACTCTTTCAAGGTGGTAACACGGGTTCGATTCCCGTTGGGGCTATGGTTCTCGTGAGCGACGCACCGATAGCTCAATTGGTAGAGCAGCTGACTCTTAATCAGTAGGTTCCTGGTTCAAGTCCAGGTCGGTGCACTGCGGAGTTTGGTTGAAATGGCGATTCTGATTACGGGCGGTGCAGGGTACATCGGGAGCCACGCGTGCCTGGAGCTCCTTCGAGCCGGTCACGATATCACGGTGGTCGACAACCTCAGCAACAGCCAGGAGGCGGCGGTTCGGCGGGTCGAGGCTCTTGCCGGGCGGGCGATCCCGTTCCATCGCGTCGACATTCGAGATCGTGCCGGTCTCGAGGGCGTCTTCGCCCGATCGCCGATCGAATCGGTGATCCACTTTGCCGGTTTGAAGGCGGTCGGCGAATCGGTCGG
>JAYVJS010000231.1:0-2585 GCA_043769075.1 Gemmatimonadota bacterium
CGTCGAACTGGGCCGGATGAACTATTGGGTTGGCTTCTACGAGCGGGTCCTCGGCTTTTTCAATCTCCTGTCCTTCGATGACAAGGATATCAGCACCGAGTACTCCTCCTTGATGTCGAAGGTCATGTCGAACGGCAACGGCCGGATCAAATTCCCGATCAACGAGCCCGCCTCGGGCAAGAAGAAGTCTCAGATCGAGGAGTATCTCGACTTTTACCGCGGCCCCGGCGTCCAGCATATCGCCTTAGCCACCAAGAACATCATTGAGACGGTGACCCAGCTCAAGAACAATGGCGTCGAGTTTCTCAAAGTCCCCGATAGCTACTACGATACCGTGCTCGACCGGGTCGGCAAGATCGACGAAGACTTAAAGCCGCTTCGGGAACTGGGCATCCTGATCGACCGCGACGACGAAGGCTATCTCCTTCAGATCTTTACTAAGCCGGTCCAGGACCGGCCGACCCTGTTCTACGAGATCATCCAGCGAAAGGGTGCCCAGAGTTTCGGCAAGGGCAACTTCAAGGCGCTGTTCGAATCGATCGAGCGCGAACAGGCGCTCCGGGGAAACCTCTAGATGCCAGTGTATCACGCGTTGGGACAGATGCCGCGCAAGCGGCATATCGTCTTCAAGAAACCGGACGGCGGGATCTACCAGGAGCAGTTGGTCGGAAACGAAGGCTTCACCGGACCGGCGTCGCTCCTGTACCACATTTATCCGCCGACCACGATTCTCAAGGTCAACCGGTTTCGGGAAACCGCCTATCAGGTCGACCCTGATCCGACGTTGAAGCACCGGCACTTCAAGACGGCGTTGCTCAAAGAAGGCGGGAGTCCGACCCTCGACCGCGTCCCGGTCCTGTTCAACGACGATTGCGCCCTGCTGTTTGCTCGCCCCACTGTCAACGACACCCACTTCTATCGCAACGCCCAGTGCGATGAAGTCGTCTACGTGAGCCAGGGCAGCGGCGTCCTCGAATCCCAATTCGGCGACTTGCCATACAAAGAGGGTGACTATCTCGTCATCCACCGCGGGATCATGCACCGGTTCAAGCTCGACGCAGTGCCGCACCGTTTCCTGATCATCGAGAGTAAGGGGTACGTCCGAACCCCGACCCGCTACCGGAACATGTATGGGCAGATCGTCGAGGGGGCGCCCTACAGCGAACGGGATTTCCGAATCCCCAAAGAGCTCAAGACCTACGACGAGCGGGGCGAGTTCCAGATCTTGGTCAAACAGCACCATGGCCTCAACGAGTTCATTCTCGACCACCACCCATTCGACGTCGTTTGGTGGGACGGGATGTTCTATCCCTGGGCCTTCAATATTCATGATTTCGAGCCGATCGTCGGCCGGGTCCACCAGCCACCGCCGGTCCACCAGACGTTTCAGGGCGACGGGTTTGTGGTCTGTTCGTTTTGCCCCAGGCCGTACGACTTTCATCCCGAGTCGATCCCGGCCCCGTACAATCACAGCAACGTCGATTCGGATGAAGTGCTCTACTATGCCTCGAGCGAGTTCATGAGCAGGAAGGGCATCGAATACGGCAGCATCACTCTCCACCCCGACGGGATTCCACACGGTCCGCACCCGGGCCGGATGGAAGCCAGCATCGGCGCCAAGGAAACCAATGAACTCGCGGTCATGGTGGACACCTTCCATCCGCTCAAGACCGCCCGCGAGGCTTTGCCGATCGAGGATCCCAAGTACTTCCGTTCCTGGGTCGAAGCCGGCCCCGGGTTCAATCCGCCGACCAGCTGAATCATTCTCTCAAAGGATCACGGTCACGATGTTCCCAGTAGTCGCGTTGTTGATGCTCCAGCAGACCCCGGCGCCGGCCGCACCGCAGTTGCCGGCCAGCCCCGTCGCCAAGATCGTGATCACCCCCGGCACCAGCGTCACCATGGCGGCGCAGGACACGCTCCGCCTGACCGCAACGGCCGTTGATGCCAGTGGTAAGCCGGTACCGGAGGCGCGGGTCACCTTCTTCGGCCAGGGCGCCTACTTCGAGGCCTCGGTGGAACCGACCGGCTTGGTTCGGTCGGGCTCGACGGGATCCTTCAACGTGATGGCCACCGCCTCGGTCCCCGGCACCCGGCCGGTCCGCGAGATGATCAAGATCAACATGGTGGCGGGGCCGGCCACTCGGATCGAGCTCAGCCCGAAAGTGGAGACGGTGATCGCCGGGCAACGACTCCGGCTCGAAGCCAAGACCTTCTCGAAGGCCGGCGACCAACGGACGGATGGCGTCACCTGGACCAGTTCCGCGCCGGCAGTGGTGATTGTCCGCCCGGATGGGCTGCTCGAAGCCAAAGGCCCCGGCACTGCCCGGATCACGGCGCGGGCGGGAACCGCCGAGCAAACGTTCGCCCTCAAAGTGCTGCCGAACACGATCGCGAAGCTGACCTTGTCACCGGAAACGTCGGAGGGCAAGGCCGGCGATGTCGTCAATTTCAAGATCAGCGCGGTGGACCGGGCGGGCCGAGCGGTAACCGGCTTCACCCCGCAGTGGAGTTTCGCCCCGGGTCATGGGATGATCGACCCCGACGGCTCCTTTGTTGGCTATGAAGAAGGCTCGTACCTGATC
>JAYVJS010000232.1:0-2530 GCA_043769075.1 Gemmatimonadota bacterium
TCCCGCCCGACCTCACCGACCGGCTTGCCCGCAGCCGGGTCTTTCTCAGTGTTCGGGGGGGGCGGTCGCTTCGAATTACACCCCATGTCTACAATGAACCGGCCGACATCGATCGGTTGTTCCAGGTGCTGGCCGCGGCGCTCGCCTGAGGTAGGTGCCGCCGCTCGCTTGCCTCGGGGCCATCGCCAAACTAAGCATTCGTAACCTTCCACTCGACCACGACATTCCCGAAAGGACGGGTGCGATGACCCGCGGATTCAGCCTCGCAGCGACGGTGATGGTGGGGATGGGCGGCGCCGCGGCGGCCCAATCGACGGCCGATCCCGCTGTGACCATGGCCCTCGAGCTGGTCCGGAAGGACAACGCCTGGACTGTGGAGCAACAGATCTCACTCTGCGAGTTCCCGGCGCCGCCGTTCAAGGAGGCCGCCCGTGGTGCCGAGTTTCGGCGCCGGATGGAAGCGTTAGGCTACCGGGCCACGATTGACGAAGTGGGCAACGTCATCAGCGTTCGGGCCGGCACCGGCGGCGGGCGGCGGCTCGTCCTAGCCGCTCATCTCGACACCGTGTTCCCGGAGGGTACCGACGTCCGGGTCAGCCGCGACGGCGGCCGGCTCAAGGGTGCCGGGATCGGCGACGACTGTCGCGGGCTGGCCGTCGTCTTGGCGGTGGCCCGAGCCATGAGCTTGGCCAAGGTCAAAACCACCGGCGACGTCGTCTTCGTCGCCAACGTCGGGGAGGAGGGGCCGGGGAATCTCCGGGGCGCCCGCCACTTGTTCGAGCAGAAGTCCGCCGGCCGGATCGATGCGTTTGTATCAGTGGACGGCATTGGACTTGGGATGGTCACCAAAGCCGTCGGCAGCAATCGCTACCAGGTCACCTACCGAGGACCGGGGGGACACAGTTACGGTGACTTCGGAATTCCCAATCCGATCCACGCCATGGGCCGGGCGATTGCCGCGATCGCCGACCTCCAGGTTCCAGTAACACCGCGGACGATTTTCAACGTTGGGGTGGTGCAAGGAGGCACCTCGGTGAATTCGATCGCCGCCAAAGCCACCATGCAAATCGACCTTCGCTCGGAGTCGGCCCAGGCGCTCGCCACCCTCGACACCGCAATGCAACAAGCGCTTCGGACAGCCCTCACCGCTGAATCAGCCCGGTGGCCGGGAGCCTCGAAATCGCTGGAGCTGACCGTCGACGTGATCGGACGGCGGGCGGCGGGGGGCCAGCCGGACACACTGTGGCTCGCCCGGGCCGCCCAAGGGGCCGCCCAGAGCCTCGGGTTCTCGGCCCCGGCCGGTGCGGCAGGAAGCACCGATGCCAACGTCCCGATCGGGCTCGGTATTCCCGCAATCGCGATCGACGGGGGCGGTCGCGGCGAGGGCGCTCATTCCCTGGGGGAATGGTACGAGGACGGCGACCGGGGTTACCTCGGGCCCCAATGGGCCCTCCTGATTGTGTGGGCCGCCACCACGGCCCATTGACTAGCGCGGCCAGCCGTCGGGGCGCCCTTCCGTCAGCAAGATGATCGGCGACTTGAGATCGCCCGCAAAAACGGTCGACTCAAGCGGCATCGTTCGGTCGAGGTCGTCGGCGGTCGAACCGATGCAGCAGGTCAGCATGATGTGTAAAACAGGCTGGTCCATCAGGGCCGGCGGAGGGGCCGAACGGCGAGGTCCGAAGGCCATTCCATCCCGGATCGTGGCCGGGACCCGGCCACTTACATAGACCGGTAATTCCATCAACGACTGCAACAATCGGTAGGTCAAGGTTGTGGATTCGCCCCCACAGGTGACGACTCCAAACACCGGCGCATCGAACCGCCCGGTCCGGGGAAAGATGGCGACTCCCCACTGATACCGAGCATTGGCTTCGTTGGCGATCGTGGTCGTCTCCGAGAGGAGATCATGGACCGCAACGAGGTTCTGGGGAATCGGATCAACGTTCATGTGGAGCTCCTCGGGCCTGACGGGAAAACGACCTCTGGGGCCGAGAGCCGCATAAGGTAGGCCGATCCACCGTGACCCGCGGCCCCGGGGGAGACATCGGTCCCCTTTTGACCCGGCGGGGGCGGGTGGCAGCCCCCGATATCGCAAGAAGCTGCAGGCCTCATCCCGAGCGTCAAAAACAGCGACATCGACGGTGCTCCAACCTCAAGTAGGTGCCGGAACGGCCGATACCTTGGCTTGCAAGGAGAAATCCGGAGAGCTCATGCGTGTCAGTCTTGAAAACCTGCGGCCCGAGATGGTCCTCGCTGCCGATATCGTCGACGGGGGAGGCCGTCTCCTCCTCCCGACCGGTACGGCCATTACCGAGAAGCATCTCCGGTACTGCCAGATGTGGGGCGTCGCTGAGGCCGATGTGGTGGGCGCCGCGGCCATCGACGCGACCAGCACTCCGCCGGTTGACCCGGCCCTCCTCGCGAAGGTCGAAGCGGAAACCGCCCTTCGTTTTGCTCATGCCGACCGGGACCACCCGGCCATCGCGGCATTGTTCGAACACTGCGTCCAGCTTCAGATCAAGAAAGG
>JAYVJS010000233.1:0-2711 GCA_043769075.1 Gemmatimonadota bacterium
GGCCGAGCGGGCCCGCCGCCGGACTATCTTCGGACTCGAGGCCGGCGCGGTCGTGAAAGGTATTGGCCTCGTGGCCCGGATCGGCCATGGAGGACAACCCGGCGATGTGGCGGGGACGCTTTCCAAGACGACCTACGGGGCCAGTATCGTGGCCGGCCAGGTTCGGCTGGACTACGCCTTTCAGAAACGCAGTCCCTTAGGCAAGCAGGTGCATCTCTTCGGGGCTCGCTGGACGCCGTGACCAAAAGAAAGGCCGTTATGGGAATTCTGGTGGCAGCGGTCGCCCTGTTCGTGGGGTTCGGTACCGCCTACGTAGCGAGCGAAGACATTCGCTATTTGACCCGAGCCGGGATCGAACAGACCAGGATCTTGGAGAGCCGCCAGCCGTTGAGCGCAATGGTGGCGGATACCACCCTGCCGGAGGCTGACCGGGCGTTCCTCGGCCTGGTCCTCGAGGTTCGCCGGGACGCGGCCGGGTTCGGTCTCGAGGCAGGGGAGACCTACACGACCTACACCGACGTGGGCCGTGATACCTTGCTTTTGAGTCTGACCGGATCCCGAAAGGATTGTATCTGTCCGGTGACGTGGAAGTATCCGATCGTCGGCCGGGTGCCATACAAGGGATTCTTCGATCCCAAGATGGCCGAGGCGGCAGCCAAGAAGATCGCGGCCCAAGGCTTCGATTATTCGCTCCGGCCGGCGGCCGCCTATTCGACGCTGGGGTGGTTCAATGATCCGTTGTTGTCGACCGCGATGGTCCGGGACTCAGTGGAGCTGGCGGCGCTGGTGTTCCACGAGATCGCCCACAATACGTTGTACGTGAAAAGCGCCACCGCGTTCAACGAGAGCTTTGCCCAGTTGGTGGGCTATCGGGCCACCGAGGCGTTCTACCGCCAACGCGGCGACACCCTCCTTGCCGATCGCGCTCGCGGCCGGTGGGAGGATGAGGTCATCCTGGCGGGATACTACCGGAACCTGATTGACACGCTGACGGCGTTCTACGGTTCGAAGCCATCCCGTGATTCGCTTGAGGCGGGCCGGCAAGCCATTGGCCGGTGGTCGAAGGGCTACTTGGAAACCACGATTGGGCCTCAACTCAAGACCTATCGGGTCAGCCGCCTGGCCGATCGTCCGATCAACAACGCGCAGCTGGTTGGCGTCTTGTTGTACCGAACCCATCTCGACTGGTTCGAGCGCTGGTTTGTGGCGCACGGGGCCGATGTCCGCGCCAGCGTCGGGGCGCTTCGTCTGGCGATGGAGGGGGTCGAGGGGGATGCCGCGTTCCAGCGGCTGGAGGTGGCGACCCGATGACGGATCGGACCGCCTCGAAACGGTACCGCCCGCCTCGTTTCGGTGCCTTCGGTACCCTTGGCCTAAATCCCGTCGTTCGTAATAACTCCATGTCCTCTCAAGACTTCCATTTCCGGATCGGGCGGGATCACTCGGTGTGAAGATTGCCATAGAGTCGGCGTCGCGCGCGACGCGCCGGTCTCAACTCAATCCAATCCGAGGGCCCGATGATTCGACGCTTTTGCCGAGTGTTGCCTTCCCTGCTGCTCCTCCTCGGGGCCGCCAGCTGCGGCAACGATCTGACCCAGCCGACTCCAGGCGCTCTACCGGAGGGTCCCCGCCTCTCTCCACAGATTGGGACGGCAGGAACCGGGGAGGTTAGTGATGGCCACGGCACCGCGTGGCGTCAGTTGACCGAAACGATTGGGTTCAGTTGGAATCAAGCGGCCTTGTCCTGCCCGCGCGACGGCATCAACCCCTGCGAAGGGCCGGCGAAGCTGGCGGGTTGGGTTTGGGCGACCGACGAGCAGGTCGTTCAGTTGATTGCCCGGTACGAGCCCGCGATCCTGACCAGCCGGATCTTGGCGGGGGCGCAATATGAGGCGGGCGTGGGCCGATTCTTTGCTGCCTTCCAGCCGACGAATACCGGAGGTTGCTCCGGGTCGGGTTACATCTTCACGTGCAGCTTTGGCGCTCATGTGAGCGGCTGGACGGCTACGTCGAATGCCCCGGGATCGGCGATCAGCGCCGTCATTCAGACCGGATTCTCTGCTTCTGCGCTGATCCAAGTTGCGCCCGATGCCAGTGTTGGCTCGGCTTCGGTCTTCCGAGGGCTCTTCATGTGGCGGGCCGACGGCACCGGCGGGACCGGGATCGTGGCGAACGATGACGCCGGGGCGATTGAGTCTCCCCATGCCGGCGTTGCGGTGCCGAATGTCTTGGCGAATGATGAACTAGCTGGTGGACCGGCGACGGTCGGCAACGTCACCTTGACCGAGCGGTCGTCGACCAACAGCAAGGTGTCGCTCAACCCGGCGGATGGCTCGGTCAACGTGGCGTCTGGCGCCCGGGTCGGGGTCGAGACCCTTACCTATCGGATCTGTGAGACCGCGCGATTGGCGAATTGTGATGACGCGACCGTGACGGTGACGATTAGCGGGAATCTGATCGATGCGGTTGACGACGCCGGGGCGACCAAGACCGGCGGCGGCGTCGGGGTGGTCAACCTATTGGCCAACGATGTTCTCGGCGGCGGACCGGCCACCTTGCTCAACGTGACGCTCTCCCTGACGTCGGCGGACGCCGGGCTCGCGCTCCAGTCGGATGGTTCCCTGACGGTGCCGGCCGGCGCGTCGGCTGGTCTTCACGCCGTGACCTATGAAATCTGTGAAATCGCCAACCCGACGAACTGCGATCAGGCC
>JAYVJS010000234.1:0-5828 GCA_043769075.1 Gemmatimonadota bacterium
GGCTTTCTCATCGTGACGCTCCCTGATTCGGCGATCGTCAACGCCGGCCACACCAGTGCATGTGGCCCCCACCAAGGTCACCAGTCGCCGGAAGGGGCGGCCGTGAGTCCACTAAACGCAACGCTGTGGACTCCAGCCGAGCTGCCCCCCCTTCGAGGAGGGCCAACCGCCTGGGTCGACCTCTCTGGTGATTCGAGATGGAATGATTCGCCCGTATCGGTTGTCCAATACGCGGTACCTCACCAAAACCGCATCTACAGGAGCCACCATGGAATCCTTTGGACCGGAATTTCCCCGCCGGGTTTATGGGCTGGCAGCCACTTCCCTTGTCACCGCGCTCACCGCGATGGGGTGCGGTGAGTCCACGCCATCCGTTGTCTCCGATACGACGGCAACCTCCATGGCGCAGTACTTTATCTCACCAGTGCGATGCTCCGACAATAGCGGTCCTGATTGCACCAAGCTGCACCTTGGCGACGCCGACTTATCCACCACCACGCCTGGGGTTGGCAAGCTGTATGCGTGCGCGGCGGGCAATCCGAACGCGGGTGGCAGCAACAAAGCGAAGATCACCTGGATTAACACCACCGACGGCACCTGGAACGTGCTGGCCAAGCCATTCCTGCCGGCGAGCCCGGCGGCCGGAGTGCCCGGAACGATCACCGTCACCGACGCGAACGGAACCCGGACCATCCAGTCGAACAACACTCCCGTCGACGCCAAGATCGGTGACTGGCCGATGACCAAGTATCCCCTGCTCACGGCGATCGATGGCAACCCCGGCACGCCCGCATCACGAGCCGTGAGCTACGCGCTCGCGTCAACACCAACCGTCAATGCAACGCCGACCTGCGTGTCACTCGGGGCTATCGGCGTGACCCTGAATGGCGTCGTGCTCTACAATTCCATCGACGGCCGCGGCAATGATGCCGCCGCCAACGAGATTCTCGACATCTACGGCGGCCATCCGGCGATGACCGACTATCACTATCACTCCGTCCCGGAGCGCTTCGACGCGACGCTCGGATCGGACGGCCACTCAGGGATTGTTGGCTATATTCGCGATGGCTTCGCGCTGTACGGGTATCGCGGGGTTGGTGGGGCGGAGATCACCAACGCGGACCTTGACGTGTGTCACGGACACACCCATGGGGCGTTGGGCTATCACTACCACGCCACGATGGAGTATCCGTACACCATCGGTTGTTATCGCGGCACCCCGCGGTAAGCGCTACTCACAGGGACATCTCAGCCGGGCGGGATCGGGCTCCGAATCGTTGGCGGGGAGCACCATCCCGCTCCGGCCAACATCTGGATCGCTATTCAAGCCGCCGCCGCGTGATACGCCTCCAGAGCCACCTCGTGGCGGGATGAAACGACCAGAGAGCGCCTTGCCCAAGCGTCCACCAGGTCCCCCCCGAGGGGGAGGGGGTGGGGTCTGGCCGAACCGTGATCGTCGTCGATGGCCGGGATCGACTTGGCGCCCCAAGAGAACCAAAACCGGGCCATGAGCATCACATCAAGTGTCAACCGACGTTTCACCGCAGCGAGGCAGGTCAATGTCGCATCGCGTTGCCCATCTGGCGGCAATTCTCTTCGTTGGGGCGGCCCTCCCCCTGGAACGGCGACTGCACCGGCCGCCCAGGAGCCCGACCTCGCCGCGAAGATCGGGGAGATCACCCACCGACCGATCTTTCGGCAGGCGACCTTCGGGATTCGCATCGCGACGCTCGAGGGTGACTCCACCGTCTACGAACTGAACGCCGACCGCCTCTTCATTCCGGGCTCAACGGCCAAACTGGTGACGGTCGGCACCGCGCTCGAGCTGCTCGGCGGCGACTTTCGATTCCTTACCCCGATCCATCGCACCGGCAAGGTGTCGCCAGCCGGGACACTTGAGGGAGACCTCGTGCTGGTGGCGAGCGGCGATCCGAACCTCTCCCAACGGCTGGTCGCCGATTCGCTGATCTTCCCGGGGCCGGACCATTCCTACGGGGTGGGGTCGCCGACGGAGCTGATGCCGGGGGATCCGCTAGGGGTCCTCCGCTCCCTTGCGAAGCAGGTGCGGGGCAGCGGGATTCGCCGGATCCAGGGTCGGGTCAGGATCGACGCCGCCCTCTTCCGGGCCGGCGACCGGGAACTTGGCACGAACGCGGTGATCTCCCCGTTCGTACTCAACGACAACATCATCGACATCGTGATCCGCCCCGCTGCCCGGGTGGGTGCTCCGGCGGAGATCGTGGCGGTTCCCGCAACCCGCTACCTCCACATCGTGTCCGAGATGGTGACCGGACCGCCTGACTCGACTTCGACCGGCGGCATCGCGCTTGACACCAGTAACGCGGACGGCTCTCGAACCCTCGTGTTTCGGGGGCGCAAGCGTCTTGGCGGACGACCAGGCGTGGTAACCTATCAGGTGCTGGATCCGACCCGATTCGGGGAGATCGCCTTGGAGGAGGTCCTCGGGGATGAAGGGATCGTGATTGGGCATCGGCGATACCCGCAATCGGGCCCACCCTACCAAGCGACCAGCCAGGTTGCCGCCCATCGATCGGCCCCGTTTGGGGAAGCCGCCAAGGTGACCCTCAAGGTCAGCCAGAACCTTCACGCGAGCCTGATCCCTTATTTCCTAGCGGGGCACGTCCGGCACGACCCGGACCCCCAAGCTGGATTTGACCTCATCCGCACCCAGCTGCTTTCGCTCGGGCTCGACCCCGAAGGTTCGGTGCAAAGTGACGGCGCCGGAGGGGCCGTGCTTTACACCCCCAGATTCCTCTCGGCGTTCCTAGTGGCGATGGCGCGTACCCGCTCGGCGGGCGCGTTCCTGCGTGGCCTCCCGGTCCTCGGCCGCGACGGTACGCTGACCTTCACTCTGCCTCGGTCAGAAGCGGCGGGGCACGTCTTCGCCAAGACGGGCACTTCTCTGTCGAGCGACCAACTGAATCGCGGGCAAATCGTGAACGGAAAGGGACTGGCAGGATACCTCGACACCAAGTCGGAGCGCCGTCTCGTGTTTGCGGCCTTCGTCAACAACGTCAAGCTGGGTGCGGGTGATGACCTCGGCCTGGTGGGCGACGCGCTTGCCGAGATCGCGGGCCTGGCGCGGGAGATGGTTCGCTAGACGCCCGGGACGAGGGGATGGCCCGATCGGGAATGGGACCCGGTCCGAATCTTGATCGATGAAGCGCTCGAAGTGTTCGGAGGAACAAATCGCCTACGCGCTTGTGCAGGCCGAGAACGGGACCACCTGGCGGATGTCTGCCGGCAGCTTGGGATCAGCCAGGCAACGTTCTACCAGTGGAAAAAGAAGTTCCCCACCTGGGGGTCAGCGAGCTCCGGCGGATGCGGCGGCTGCGGCAGCTGGAGGAGGAGAATGGTCGGCTGAAGCGGCTGGTCGCCGACTTGACCCTCGACAAGCACATCCTGACGGAGACCATAAGAAAAAACCGGTGAAGCCGGCTCGTCGGCGCGCACGCGCCGTCTGGATGCGCGAGACCTTCCCAGATTGACGTGCGCCGGGCGTGTCGGCTGGCGGGGTTGTCACGAGCGGCCTGGTACATGAAGAGCACCGCCAGGGACCCGTCCGCCCTCCACATGCGGATCCGGGACCTGGCCTTGGCCCGCCCCCGGTTTGACTACCCGCGCATTCATGTCCTGCTCCGGCGGGAGGGGTGGCGGGTCGGCAAGAATCGGGTCGATCGGTTGTACCGCTTGGAAGAACGGCAGGTCCGGCGCCGCGTCCGACGCCGCAAGCACGCGGCCGTGGTCCGTGGCAAGGCCCCGAGGCCCGCGGGGCCGGGGGAGCGCTGGAGCATGGACTTTGTGCACGATCAACTCCTCGACGGGCGCCGGTTTCGGGTGTTGACCGTCGTCGATCAGTGGAGTCGCAAGCGTCCGATCCTGGAGGCCCGGTTTTCGTTTTGCAGACGGGACGTCGTGGCGGCCCTGGAGCAGGTGGCCGTCCGCGCGGGGTCCCGCCATCGATCACCGTCGATCAGGACACGGAGTTCATCTCGAAGGCGCTGGAAGCGTGGGCGTTGTACCGCGGCGTGGCGCTCGATTTCACGCGGCCTGGCAAACCCACGGATAACTCGCATATTGAATCGTTCAACGGGAAGCTGCGCGACGAGTGCTTGAACGCCCAGCAGTTCGTGTCACTCGATCGTGCCCAGCGGCAGTTGCCGGCCTGGCGAACCGACGACAACGAGCAGCGACCCCATAGTTCCCCGGGGCCACCTGACCCCCAGCGAATACGCCAAGCACGGTCGGGATCATCGGGCCACCACCACGGCGAACTTCTCGGTCCGGCGTGTCTCCAAACCGGGGTAAGGTCAGCCCAGTGGTTCATCACGACCTTCTGGGCTGACGTTCGCCGAGCGAGTACGTTGGCCCAGTTCAGTCGCGCGGCCTGGTCAAAGCGGTGTCGGGAGCTGCCCACCCAGCTCCTTGGCGAGAAGCTGCATGGGATGGCTCCGGGTTCAGGGTTCCGTTGCTCCCTTCGCACAAACCCACCACCGCGTGCAACTCGGTTGAATGGCCTGGAATCAGGGAACATCCAGATCCACCCGAAGCGTATCTTCGGGTGGATTGTTCTTGCCGGTATGGAAGGCGCCGCCCCCGATGGCGCTGTCAACAGGAACGCCCTGCTCGTTGGTGTAGTCCGCTCGAATGTATATACAGATCGACGCGCCTGGGGATACGATGGTGGTAATCGTTTCCCGATAGAACCCATTGCCGTCAACAAAATGGGGGAATTGCCGGCGGATTACGAACGGATACACTGCGACGGGATCCACGCACGGTCCTGGACCTTTGGAGACAATATTGGCATTGACATACGCCCTTGCCGCTGGCCGACCACCACGCGACACAATGCCAGTGGCGACCACCACGGAAGTGGAGATGCCACCCTCCCCGGGGTTGGTGCAACCAGCCCCGGGGAGGACAATTGCCAACACTGGTAGAACCGTCCGCCTTATATGGATCATGGTAGTACAATCACCTACCGAAGTGTGGTCGTCAAGTTCCATAGGCGCAAATTGATGAGTGTGGTCTGATTCCACCCGGTAGGGTTCGCGACTGCCGGAACCATACGGCTGCCCCAGGCGTAAGCTGGTAGGACGGGTGGCTGCGTGGTGGTGGCCGGTTGATTTTCCGCGCACGCGGCGATCGCACCAATGTTGTTTGGGGAGTACCATAGAGGCGATGATACCGCGCCAACCCCAGCCCAGTAATACTCACCCTCTTGGCAGGAATCAATCACCTTCGCAAGCCAAGTAGCCGGAAACTGAACAGGATCATTTTCAACCGGTAGGTTGACGAGGGCAGGGTCGACGAGGTCATATAGGTACCCGGCGACAGAACCCTCAACGTCGGAGCGGATGGTCCCGCCGGTAACGCCTCGCCAGTCGTGGCCGAGCGGGTAGCGACCACCACGACCGTCATCGCGATTGTCATCGGGCTCTTGTTTCTCTCCCTTCGGGCCGTGAAGGAATACGACCGTGGCGCCATCTGCATTCTTAGGCAAGTTCGCCGGGGTGCGCGGCCCCTGCTTGATCAGTCTCATCACGGTCGTCAACCGGATGACCCGGGCGACCTTGCGCACCACCACGATGAACATTCCCTCCCAGAAGGTCATCGCCAAGAACAATGTCTCGATCGACGTCGCCGCCCATCACATCGTCGACCCGGCAAGATCGGTGATCGCCATCGAGAACATTGATTCGGCAATCAACAAGATCAGGCCGTCGACCGTCCGGAACGTCGGGGCCAGTTCAGCCTCGATCAACTCTGTCGCAAACCCTGGATATCAACGCGAAGATCAAGGA
>JAYVJS010000235.1:0-22186 GCA_043769075.1 Gemmatimonadota bacterium
GAACCACAACGCCAGGTTCGCGATCACCCCAACCACCGCGGCCGTGATGGCGGACAACGCCCCACTCAACGCCCGGTGCCGGCGCAACCGCTCGACATACGGCGCCCCCACCAGCACCATCAACATGCTCGGCACGAAGGTCGCCCACATCGTGATCAGGGAACCGAGCAACCCACCCAGCAGCCCGGCCATCGGCGCCCCCAACCGGTAGCCGGCCAGGAAACCGACGAACTGGAGGACCAAGATCAACGGCCCAGGCGTCGTTTCGGCGAGCGCCAACCCATCAAGCATTTCCGGGGCCGACAGCCAGCCGTACCGACCCACCGCCTCTTGCCCAACGTAGGCAAGGACCGAGTACGCCCCCCCGAAGGTGACCAGGGCCGCCTTGCTGAAGAAGACGCCGAGGACCACAAAGAGATGATGAGACCCGAGGATCGCCGCGACGAGCACGATCGGGGTCCACCACGCGATCAATCCCGCCGCCAAGATCTTGACGGTCCGGGCCACCCGCGGCGGCCGGCCCAGCTCGGCGACGGGGATCTCGGCCGCTGATGGCATTCGCCAGCCAATCAGGCCCGCCACCAACACCACGATCGGAAACGGGACCCCGAATCCGAACAGCGCTAAGAAAGCTCCCGCGGCAATGACCCAGTGAACCCAACCCTTGAGCGCCCGCCCCCCGATCCTCCGAAGCGCGTCAACAACAACGGCCAGGATGGCCGGTTTGATCCCGGCAAACAGCGCCGCCACCGGCCCCACCGTGCCGACCGTGGCGTAGAGGGCAGAGAGCCCGAGCAACAGGACGACCCCTGGCAACACAAACAGGGTCCCGGCGATCAGCGCGCCGCGGGTCCCGTGCAGCAGCCAGCCAAGATAGGTGGCCAACTGCTGGGCCTCGGGCCCGGGCAACAAGGTGCAGAAATTCAGGGCGTGAAGGAAACGATCCTCGGACACCCACCGGCGCTCGACCACGACCTCCTGATGGAGAATCGCGATCTGGCCCGCGGGGCCTCCAAAGCCGATCAACCCAACTCGAAACCAAACTTTGGTGGCTTCTCGAAGGGTCGGCTGCAGCTCAGAAGACATTCTGGACCTGGAGGACCCGCCAGGCCGCTCGGTGGATCTCGAGCCCCACCAAGTAACCGGCCGCCACGCCATTCGGTGGACCCACCAAGATCACCACCTGCCGCGCATATTGGCCCGGCGGGACCACCGCCACCCCCATGAAGACGGTATCACGCGCCCGGCCCAGGACGGTTCGAAGGGCACTCCGCACCACCCGCTGGCGCGCCAGTTTGAGCCGGCCCACGTCAGCGGCCGTGAGAGCAAACGCCGGACGTTCCTCCAACACGTCGAACATCCGGACCCGGGGCGCTCGGCGCACCATCGAGTCGAGGATCACGGTCGGGCAGCGACAGAGCTGTCGCAAATCAATGGCCCGAATCGCACTCAGGACCCCGGACGAATCGGCCGCCACGGACAGTGGCACCCGAGCCTGCCCCGCCGCCGGTTGACCGAGAAGCCAAACCAGGATAGCGATGATCCAGCCCGCCCCCTGGCTCAAGGGCGTTTGTCCGAGTATCCTCCCATTGTAGTTCCGATTTCCCATATCCATCCTCCACAAACGTTCCGGAGTCTCTGGCCGATGAGCCATGTGACGGTCCCCCTCACCCGGCGCCGTTTTGGGCAGACCATGCGCAAAGACGCCTGGTGGGTCGAACCCGCGGTGATCTTCGTGATCCTGTCGTCGTTCCTGGTCTACGCTACCTGGGCCGCGTTCCAAAACGCCCACTACACCCACGGACCCTACCTGTCGCCGTTCTACAGCCCGGAGATTTTCGGCGACTCACCCCACGCGCTGCTCGGCCCGAAGCCTGGTTGGTGGCCGGGATGGCTTCCGTTTTCGCCGGCCCTGATCATTCTGCCGTTTCCCGGTCTGTTCCGTTTTACCTGTTATTACTACCGTGGCTCCTACTATAAAGCGTTCTGGGCCGATCCGCCGGGCTGCACAGTGGGCGAACCCCGCAACACCTACCTTGGCGAGCGGTACTTCCCGCTGATTCTCCAGAACGTCCACCGGTATTTCATGGCCATCGCGGTAGTGTTCGTGTTCCTGCTCGGCTACGACGCGTGGAAGGCCTTTTGGTTTGACAACGGCGCCGGAGGCACGTCGTTCGGCGTCGGACTCGGCAGTCTGCTCCTGACCGTGAACGTGATTAGCCTCGGCGGGTACACTTTCGGCTGCCATTCGATGCGCCACATCGTGGGCGGCTGGCGCGACCAATTCTCGAAGCAGCCTGGGTTCAAGGTCTCCTACAACTGCGCCTCATGTCTCAACCGGGGCCACCATCGCTGGGCCTGGATCAGTCTGTTTACCGTCGCGTTCAGTGATATCTACATCCGGCTCTGCTCGATGGGGACCTGGACCGACTTCAGGATTTTCTAAGATGACCGAGATCAAGACTTTCGATCATGATGTCCTGGTTATTGGGGCCGGCGGAGCCGGCCTGCGGGCCGCGATCGAGGCGGCCGGCCGGGGCGTTTCGGTCGGCCTGGTGTGCAAGTCGCTGTTGGGCAAAGCCCACACGGTCATGGCCGAGGGGGGCATGGCCGCGGCGATGGGCAATGTGGACGATCGGGACAACTGGATGGTCCACTTCACCGACACCTTGCGGGGCGGCCAATACCTCAACAATTGGCGGATGGCGGAGCTCCACGCTAAGGAAGCGCCGGACCGGGCCCGGGAGCTGGAGGCCTGGGGCGCGGTGTTCGACCGGACCAAAGACGGGAAGATCCTCCAGCGCAATTTCGGCGGCCACCGGTATCCGCGACTGGCCCATGTCGGCGACCGGACCGGGCTTGAGATGATCCGAACCCTCCAGGACCATGGGATCCATCAAGGGATCGACGTCCATATGGAGGTGACGATCGTCACCCTCTTCAAGCAGGCCGGCCGGGTCTGTGGCGCATTGGCGTACGACCGCCAGCACGGCGAATTCCGGTTGTTCCGGGCCAAAGCCATCGTGCTGGCCACCGGCGGGGTCGGCCGGGCCTATTCGATTACCAGCAACAGCTGGGAGTACTCGGGCGACGGACAAGCCTTGGCGTACGAGATGGGCGCCGCGCTGATGGACATGGAGTTCGTCCAGTTCCACCCGACCGGCATGGTCTGGCCGCCGAGTGTGAAGGGAATCTTGGTCACCGAAGGGGTCCGGGGCGAAGGCGGGATCTTGCTCAACAACAAGGGCGAGCGTTTCATGTTCAACGACATCCCGGACAATTACAAAGCCCAAACGGCCGACACGCCGGAAGAGGGCTGGCGCTATGTCATGGGGGACAAGAACGCCCGGCGTCCACCGGAACTGCTGACCCGCGACCACGTGGCCCGCTGCATCATGCGCGAGGTCCGCGACGGCCGGGGCAGTCCGCACGGCGGGGTGTTCCTCGACATCCAGTGGATCAAGGAAAAGCTCCCCGGCGCAGCTGACCGAATCAAGAAAAAGCTGCCCAGCATGTACCACCAGTTCAAGCAACTGGCCGACATCGATATCACGACGACTCCGATGGAAATCGGACCGACGACCCACTACATCATGGGCGGGATCCGAGTGGACGGCGATTCCCAGATGTCGACCGTGCCAGGGCTCTTTGCCGCCGGCGAATCAGCCGCCGGCCTCCACGGCGCCAACCGGCTCGGCGGCAACTCGCTCTCCGACCTCTTGGTCTTTGGCAAGCGGGCCGGGGAGTACGCGGCCGCCTTCGCGAAGGAAACGACCGCGGTGGTTCCAGACCAAGGCGAGGTTCAGGAGCAGGTCAAACTCGCCCTTGCCCCCTTTGAACGGCCGAGCGGCGAGAGCCCCTACAAGGTCCAACAGGACCTCCAAGTCATGATGCAGAAGCTCGCCGGCATCGTCCGCCGGGAAGACGAAATGCTCCAAGCCCTCGACGGGCTCAAGGCCCTCAAAGCCCGGGCCGCCACGGTGCGGGTCCCGGGCAACCGCGAGTACAATCCTGGCTGGCACACCGCGATCGACCTCAAGAACCTCCTGATCGTATCCGAAGCCATCGTCCACTCAGCCATTGCCAGGAAAGAGAGCCGCGGCGGGCATTTCCGCGAGGACTACGAAGACAAAAAGGCCGAGTTCGGTGCCTTTAACCATTGGATCGAGCAGGGCCCCGACGGCGCCATGAAGCTCAGCCGCCAGCCGATCCCTCCGATGCCTGACGACCTCAAGAAAATTGTCGAGGAGCTCAAGTAATGGCGCAGGCGACCTTTTCGATTTGGCGGGGCGAAGCCGGCACCGGCCAATTCACCGACTACAAAACCGAGGTCACCGAGGGCATGGTGGTCCTCGACGCGGTCCATCAGATCCAGATGGAAGACGCCACCGACCTGGCCTGCCGGTGGAACTGCAAAGCGGGCAAGTGCGGCTCTTGCTCGGCCGAAATCAACGGCCAGCCCCGATTGATGTGCATGACCCGGCTCAATCAGCTCGATTTGACCGAGCCGGTCACCATCGAGCCGATGCGGGCGTTTCCCCACCTGAAAGACCTGGTGACCGACGTCAGTTGGAACTACCAGGTCAAGAAGGGGATCAAGAAATTCACCCCCCGCAAGCCGGACACCGCCGACGGTACCTGGCGGATGGAGCAGGACGACGTCGACCGAGTCCAGGAGTTCCGAAAGTGCATCGAGTGTTTCCTGTGCCAGGACGTGTGCCATGTCCTCCGGGACCACCACCTCCACGACCAGTTCATCGGGCCGCGATTCTTCGTCTACACGGCGAATCTGGAGATGAACCCCCTCGACACCGAGGACCGGCTCGACGAACTGCGGAAGCTCCACGGGATCGGGTATTGCAACATCACCAAGTGCTGCACCAAGATCTGCCCCGAGGGAATTCAGATCACCGACAATGCGATCATCCCACTCAAAGAACGAGTGGTCGATGCGGCGTTCGATCCCTTGGCGAAGCTATTCGCGATCGTCACCGGCAAAGTTCCGGGACCGTAAAGGAGGCGCGATGTACCAGCTCAAGCCGATTACCAAGGATGGGGTCCCCGCGGCCCTGGCGCGGGCCGAGCGGTACCGGTTGCTGAATGAGCCGGAGGCGGCCGAGAGCATCTGCCTCGACGTGCTCCTGCTGATCCCCGACCATCAGGGGGCATTGATCGACTTGTTACTGGCCCGAACCGACCTCATTACCCGGGGGGTTGGCGGCGCGTTGGCCCGGGCTCGGGAGGTGCTACCCAGGCTCAAGGAAGAATACGACCGGGCCTACTACGCCGGGATTATGAACGAACGCCGCGGGCACGCGCAGCTGCTGAGCCCAAGCCTCGGCACCGCCGCCCTGGCCTATGATTGGTTCCACGAAGCGATGGCATGTTTCGAACAGGCCGAGGCGATTCGGCCGCAGGGAAATGACGATGCGGTGCTCCGGTGGAACAGTTGTGCACGGGTGTTGAACGCCCATCCGGAAATGGCACCCCGGCATGACGACCGGACCGAGGTCGTACTCGACGACTAAGCCGCGAGGGTTTTGAAACCTGCCAGCTCGAAGTGCTGATCGAACGCGAACGCCGACTTGAGGCGTTCCCGGCGCATCGACTCAAAGCTCACCGCATCGCAGAGCGTCAGCCGCTGATCGCGGAATCGCTCCAACCAGCCGCCCGTGGCCGCGGTCAGAAGGTCAGCGTCCACCGCCAGCCACTGATACGCCGAATCGCCGAGGAGGGCTGCCGTGACGGTCCGGGCCACTTCAGGCCCTCGTCGGTACAGCAGCAAACCCTGCAATTCAGCCAAGATCAGCGGGGTGGACACGAAGCGCCCGCCGGAGGCCAGAAACCGGCGAGCGATGGTGACCGCGCGGGCGTGAAACTGATCCTGTCGGTGGGCTAAGGCCAGCAGAGCGCTGGTGTCAGCGAGGACGCGGTCGGCCACGGCCCGGCTTTCCGTAGAGATACTGGTCGTGATTCGCGGCTAAATCGGGCGCCGATTCCGGGCCATCGGCCGAGCCGATCAGCCGATCCAGGGACCAGCCGGCTGCGCGGTCGCCCAGGGCTTCATCCGAGAGCCGCCGAAGACCCCGGCGAAGTAGCTCTGCCTTGGAAAGTCCGGTGGCGATCACCAGGTCGTCGAGGAGATAGAGATCAGGGCCGTCGAGGTACACCTGGACCGGCTCCCGCACTCGCGGTGTGTTCTTCGGATCTGACAAGGGACCTCCGTCATGCACATGCATATCATACTATGATACATGTACGGTGTCAATGTAAAACACGAGTGGACGGCCGCTGGTGCCCCTAGATCGGCGTCGCCTTGAAGCCCGCCTCTTCAATGGCGGCCACGATCCCAACCGGAGTGGCCAATTCGGGGTCGAACTCGAGGTCGGCGCGGCCGATGGCGATGGATTTGATCCGGACCCCGGCGAGCGCTGACAGTCCCCGATTGACGGCATTGAGGCAGTGACTGCAGGACATTCCTTCGATTGCCAGCTTGATTTCGGTCATCCGGGAAGAAAGCGGAATCCCCCCGTTTCTGGCAAGCCGCGCCCAGTCGGGCCGGAACCGACTCCCGACTTATTCAGCAAAACATTGCAGCATAAGTACTTAGACTGCTAGAAATGAGGCACAGGTTCTGCACTTAGGGGCTCCGATGAGCTCCGCCGCCGCACCAGCCACCCCCCCGGGCGACCTCCTGGTCCCGGTCCTCGACCTGACGGCCGGGGCGCCGGACCCGGTGTCGATTGCCACCTGGCACTTGGCGCTTTCGAATCTGGTCGGCAACGAGCTACCCCATCAGCTGCTGGCCCTCTGGGTTTTCCCGGAACGGGGCGGGGTCATCCTGCTCGGCCCCGAAGCGCTGAGCCAAGATCACGTCGAAGTCGCCATTCCCGATCCCCATCTCGGCCAAGATCAGCTGTTCGAGCTCGAAGAAACTCTGCGCCGGGCCCGGTACGCGTCGGCGGTTGCGGTGCCGATCCGGACCGCGGCCCGTGACGTCGGTGTGCTGGTGATCGGGACCTTCGAATCCGGGCACTACGGTGCGGCATCAGCCCGGACCCTTCATCAGCTGGCCGAGCGCCTGGGACCCTCGATCACGACGTTAGGCAGTCTGCTGACCGCCGGCGGCGACCCCGTTGACCCGGAAGCCGATGAAGACAGCCTCCCGTCGGCGGTGGCAGGTACGGTATCGGACGCGCCCAGCGGGCCTGAATTGGTCCGGCGCCTCTCGGGTCTGTTGCACCCACACCTGCCCCACGACCGGCTCGAGATCCTGGCGATCGCCAACGGCACTCGGGCGGCCATCCCGTTGTCGGGGCTCACCGGGCGCCGGCGCTGGGGCGCCGGCAGCACTACGTGGGGCGACGTCAGCCAACTCTTGACTGAACTGATGGGCGACCAGGCAACCGTCACGATCGCCAATCTGGCGAGCGAAGCACCCGGGCTCAGCCTTCCGGGCGGCACCCATCGGGTCGCCTCAGTCCTCGGCGCCCGGCTGATGCTGGGGACGGAGCTGGTCGGTCTCATCGTGATGGGACACGCGGTCCAAGGTCTCTATCGAGCCCAGGATGAGCTCACGCTCGAGCGGGTCGCTGGATTAGTGGGGGCACGAGTGGCGGCATTCCGGCTCGAGTCCGAAGTCCAAGCGCTCCGAGGTCAGCTCGAGGTGCTGCAAGCCCCGTCGCTTCCGGTCCTCCGCGCCGCCGAGACCTTGGCGTCGACCGCCCACCTGGGCGAGGCCCTTCATCGATTTGCCGCCGAGGTTCGCGAGGTCTTGCCCCACGACCGGATCCGATTTCTACTCCAATTGACCGACGACGGGTGCGTCGAAATTTCGCCCGAAACGATTCGGCCCCTGGCGGACCTTCCCTTGCTGACCATCCGGGAGCTTCCGGCCCGGGCCGTGCTCGAAGGCGAGCGACCCTGGACGCTGACCCACCGGCACGAGTCTGAAGGCATTGCGGTCGCGCTTCGGGTCGCGGGCAGGGTCATCGGGGCGATGGTGATTGAAGCCGGACACTTCGAGGGACCACGCGAAGCCGCCGCGGTGGCGCAGCAGTTCGCTGCGGTGATCGGGGCCCACTTGGAACTGGTCCGACGAAGTGCCCTGGGGCGAGCAACGCCGCCAGCCCGAACGGGAGTCGTGGCTACCTAGCCCATTACCGGCCGCGGCCCGGGGCCACACTCACCGGGAGCGCAAACCAAAACGTACTGCCCACCCCAGGCGCCGATTCCACTCCGATCGTTCCCCCATGCAGCTCGACGAATTGTTTACACAGGGCAAGGCCGAGACCAGTGCCGGATTGGTGTCGGCTCGACGAGCTGTCGACTTGGCGGAACGGCTGAAAGAGTGCCGCCAGATCTTCGTCGGCAACCCCGATTCCGGTATCCTGCACCGACACCAAGATCGCCTCGCCGACGTCGACCGGTCGGCTTCCGTCCGGACGAGGGGGACCCGGCAACGGGAGCATGGTCTGCCCGACAAACACCGTCACCACCCCGCCGTCATCGGTGAATTTGGACGCGTTGGACAGCAAGTTGAGGAGCACTTGGCGAATTTTCTGCTGGTCGGCATCGACCTCGAGGATCCCGTCGGGCACCGTCACCTGGCAGCGCTGCCGCTTCCGGGCCCGGAGGCTTTCCGTGTCTCGAACGGCCGTCTCGATCAGCGGCCGGAGCTCGACCCGCGAAAGCCTCAAGGTCATTTGCCCGGCCTCGAGTTTGGCGGCATCGAGCACCCCGTTGATCATTTCGAGGAGGTTCTGCCCGTTGCGGCTGATCGACTCGAGGTAGTCGCGTTGGGTGGCGTCGAAGTTGGGTTCGGTCGCCAACAAATCAGCAAAGCCAATGATGGCGTTGAGCGGAGTCCTCAGTTCGTGTGACATATTGGCCAAGAACTGACTCTTGAGTTCGGTGGCTTCGACCAGTTCCCGGTTGGTCTGCTCGAGGATCCGCTCGTTTCGGCGGGCATCATCCAGCAGGGCCGCTCGATCGAGGCCGAGGGCCACTTGCTTGCCCAAGGTGGCCAAGAGATCGAGGTCGAGGGCAGAGAACGGCGCTTGGCGAGCCTCCCGATAGACCGCTACGACGCCGATCGGATCGCCGCGGGACACCAGCGGCGCGGCCGCGGCCCGTTCGAAATCGACCCCGACGCCCTCGACCCGGTAGTTTCTCGGGTCGACCCCAAGGGTATCGGACTTCATCGGCTCGCCGGCCACCAGTGCCGCGCCGGCGAACGAATCGGCGACCGGCATCAACCGGTCTCGAGCAGGCCGCAGCAACCCGTCGCAGGCGACGATTCGGAGAAATTCCCCCTCCACCGATCGAATCATCACCCCGCCGGCATCGGCGGCCAACAAGTCCCGAGCGACCTTGGCCACTTCGTCGAACAACTCCGCTGACGACCGAAACGCCAGCAGTGTCGCGCCGAGGCCTCGAAGGAGTTCGAGTTCCCGATTACGGGCGGTTTGGGCCTCGACGGCTTGCTCGAGTTCAGCATGCCTGAGACGGGAGACGACCCGACCCCGGTGAAAGGCGAACAATCCGAAGCCGCTGCCCGCGATCCCGATCGGCCAGGCCGACCAGTGTCCGATCTGGGCGACGGCAAAGGCGACCCACCCAAGCAGAATCGCGGCCGCGGCGTTCGGAAACGGTTCGAGCCAGCGCTCTCGGTTAGGGATTGGACGGCCTGATTTCGAGTTCACTGACCATGGCCCGGCGCGGCAAGAGCAACGCGGCGAGAACCGACGCCGCCACGTCTTCGGCTTGGAGGATCCGATCGAACTTCACGGGGAAGACCGATTGGGCCCGCATCAAGGGCGTATCCACACTCCCAGGGCAGACGGCGATGACCCGGACCCCAAAACTCCGCACCTCGAGCATCAAGGACCGGCTGAACCCCATCATCGCATGCTTGGACGCGGAGTATCCGGCGGCGTTGGCGATTCCGTTCTTGCCGGCGATGCTGGCGATGTTCACGATATCGCCCTCCCCGCGAGCTTTCATGGCCGGCAATACCGCTCGGGTCATCAGGTAGAGGCTTCGGACGTTGGTCGCGAAGGTCCGGTCCCATTCCTCGAGGGTGGTCTCCATGAACGGCTTGGCGATCGCGATACCGGCGTTGTTGACCAAGACGTCGATCGGCCCAAGCCCCGAGGTCACCCGGTCAACCAATTTGGCCACCTGGTCCGGGTCTCCGACGTCCGCGGCCACGCCGGCGGCCCGAATCCCGAGGCCGTTCAGCTCGGCCACCAAACCCTCGACCTTACCCGCGGTCCTGGCCGTCACGCCAACGGAAAAGCCGGCACGGCCAAGCGCCGTGACGATCGAACGACCAATCCCCTCCGTCGCCCCTGTCACCAAGGCTACTTTAGTTGTCATGCCTCAATCTGGAGCCGCTCCGACCACCGCGCAAACCGCAGAGCACCGTGACTTCCTGATCGTCCTCGCCAAAGCGCTTCATGCCTCGGGCACGGCCACTCACCGGCTCGAGGCTGCGCTGGAGGACGCCGCAACCCGGCTCGGGGTGACGGCCCAATACTTCGCGACGCCCACCTCGATTTTCGCGTCGTTCGGCAGTGGGGCGAATCAGCAGACCGTCATGGTCCGGACCGAACCCCAGCCCACCAACCTCGGCCGGTGGGTACGGGTCACCGAGATTGCCCGCGAAGTGATGGCGGGGGCCATCAGTCCGGCCGAAGGAACCCCGCGACTGAATCGGCTGTTGGCACCTCCCGCCGTCACGCCGGTGACCACGACGCTGGGATATCTGCTCGCCGCGGCCGCCGGCGCCCGATTTCTCGGCGGGGCCGGGCGGGAATGCGTCATGGCAGGCATCGCTGGGCTGGCCATCGGAATCCTTTCGGTCATGGCGCAACGGCTACCCAACCTTGGCCGAGTGTTCGTTCTCGCGGCCGCCACCTTGGGCTCGTTCGGTATTGCGCTATTGGGCGGATGGGTCGGCGGGTTCTCGGTACCGATCGCCACCTTGGCGGGGATGATTGTCCTGGTACCCGGCTTAGCCCTGACGACAGCGATCGCCGAGCTGGCCAATGGCCACCTGACAGCCGGAACGACGCGGATGGCGGGCGCGTTCACGACGTTTATCAGTATGGGGTTCGGGGTTGCCCTCGGGGGCAAACTGGCCAGCATTGCCTTTGGGGCTATTCCAACGGTCGCTCCGCTCGTGGCGGCGCCGTGGACCAACTGGCTCGCCTTGATCGCGAGCGCTTTCGCCTTCGCGATCTTGCTCCGAGCCGACCGACGGGACCTGGGGTGGATCGTGGTGGCAGGCGCCGTCGCTTTCGTGGCCACTCGATTGGGAAGCTCGCTGCTCGGCCCCGGGATGGGCGTTTTCGTTGGTGCCTTGGCGATCGGACTCGGCAGCAATCTCTTCAACCGGTTGTCGCTGCGACCCGCGGCGGTGACCCTGATTCCAGGCCTCCTGACGTTGGTCCCCGGAAGTATCGGATTTCGCAGT
The DNA here is from genome assembly GCA_043769075.1 of Gemmatimonadota bacterium. GTDB lineage: Bacteria > Gemmatimonadota > Gemmatimonadetes > Gemmatimonadales > GWC2-71-9 > SHZU01. The sequence continues at coordinate 11,480 of JAYVJS010000235.1, forward strand.
ATCGCCGCATTGCTCGAAAACCAGGTCGTGGCTGGAATTGATACTGCCTTCACAATGATGTTGACTGCTGTGTCGCTCGTTGCCGGGCTGTTGACCGCGGCAGCCGTTTACCCGGAGAGATCGCTGTCGTAGGCGGCGGGGTGTCTCCCAGGAACCGATGACTGCAGATAATTGCACCTCGAATTGTTGGCACTTTGATTGCCAACTGTGGGCGCCATGATTGCGCTTGCTCTAGGACTCCTGTTTCAAACGGCCGCGGCCGACATCTCCTTCGAAGCCTCTCCCCGGCGGTTTCTGGAGCCGCCGCGCTGGGAGATGACGAAGCTGTACGAAGCGATGGCCGATACCGGCAAGCGGCGACGAGCGCCGAGCATCGAGTACAGCGATGTCTATCACACCAGAGTCGGCATCCACCGGGCGCTGAGCTGGGCTATGGTTCCGCTCTTCATCGGATCGGGCTATACCGGGTTTCAATTGCGGAACAAGCGCGAACAGGCACCCAAGTGGGTCCGGGATATTCACGGACCGCTCGCGGGGGCAACGGTGGTGGTCTTCGGCATGAACACCCTGACCGGCGCCTGGAACCTTGTGGAGGGCCGGAAGGACCCGGCGGGCCGCACGAAGAGACTGGTCCATGGCGCCCTCTTCCTTGCAGCCGCCGCGGGCTTCACCTATGTGACGGCCGCCGGCGACAACATCAAGGCCTTCGGCAAGCCGAACCACTGGCACCGCGATGTGGCTCTTGCCTCGATGGGTGTTTCAGTCATTAGCTGGTCTTTGATGCTCTTTCGCTAAGCCCTAGGTCCATACGGCCCTCTTGCTGGTCGGAGTAGAAACGGTAAGCTCTCAGCCCACTAACATTTTGGGCTATGCGGCCGAACAGCATCGTCATCCTCGAACCTCCCTACCGCGATTTCGTCGGGCTGATCGGGCAGCTTCCGGTCCTCGGCGCCATCGTGTTGACTCGGTTGGATGGACTTTACGGCCTGTCCCCACACCTGACCGAGTTGCTTGAGCGGGCACCCTGGACGGTGCCTTGTATCGCGATTGCCCCGGCGGCCGTTTCGGCCACGGCGCTTCAGTCGATCTGGGCTCTCCCGGTGCAGCCGGGGGTGTTGATCGGACTTGACGCGGCGGGCAAGGTGACGCCGGCCGACGCCATCGCCGCCGCGACGAGCCGGCCTAGACCGACCGTGAGCCAACTGGTGGCGTATGTAGTCCGCCGCACCAACTCGATCATGCTGGGTCAAACGTTGGACCAGATCTGGCAGCCTCGGGTCGCGTTTGGGGGCGGCAACGCCGAACGGACCGTCCGATATCGGCTTCGACGCCTCGGTCACTATGGCAGCCATGATTGGATTCGAATCCAGCGTCTGGTCCAGGCCAAGACCGAGGGCGCCGGCGCGAAGGTCGAAGAACAAGCTCACTTGGCCGGAACCGAAGCCCGGACGCTCCGGAGCTGGGTCGCCCGCTACCTTGGGATGACGTTGCGGACCTTCCGGTCGACCATCGGATGGGAGTGGATCCTCGAATTGGCGCTCCGACGAGGCGACATTCGGCTCGAGGGCGACCCGATTCGCATCGAGCCCGCGGGACGAGTCCGAGGCACGGCTCAGGTCGCACCGTGATGGGGAGCTTCAAGTCAGGTCCTTCGCATACCTGACGAGGTCGTCCCCCGGTCCGTAGTATCCGACCTCGACCCCAATCTGGTGATAGCCGTGTCGGGCGTAGAATGACCGGGTTGGCGCGTAGTCGGGACGACCCGAGGTCTCGACCAGAATCCTCCGGGCCCTCCCCGCGATCCGGAGATCCATCTCCTCGAGCAGTATGGTGCCGAGACCAGACCCTTGACGGCTCTGGTCGACGACGATCCAGTAGAGATCGAAGGTGTCTTGAGCACCCGGGGTCGGCCCCCAGCAGGCCCAACCAATCAGGACGCCATCGACCTCGACGCCCGCCGTCTCATAGTCTGGATCCGGGAAGCTGTCGTCGAAGACCTCGAGCGCCACGCCGATCTCGGGGCTGGAAAACAAACCAGCCGCGCGCGTCATGGCCTCAATCCTGGGACGGTCATCAGGAACCAAGGCTCGGAGACGTGGCGCGGCCACGGGATGACTCAGGCTGGGACTTTGAGGTACTGCGCTTCCGCAACCCGGCGCCGGGCGGCACGATCGAGGGCTTCGTCGACCACTCGCTGAATCAAGGTGTGGTAGTCCCACCCGTGGACTCGAGCCATCCGGGCGAGGCCGGCATCGAACGAGATATCGGGGTTCGGGTTCACTTCGAGCACGTACGGTTCGCCATCGGGCGCGATCCGGATGTCGACCCGTCCGTAGCCCATTTCCGACCCGATGACCTGCCAGGCCAGCCGGGCAACCGCGGCGACCTTGTCGGCCAGGGCGGGCGTGAGGGGAGCGGGACACATCGGTACGGTGCCGAGGTCTTCGGGGCTGCCGTCATCCCATTTGGCGGCGTACGTGACGATCGGCCAGCTCCCTGACGGCATCTTCTGGAAGTTGATCTCCGAAATCGGGAGCATCTCGGACCCGACGAACCCGACGTTGACCTCGCGCCCCGGGACATACTCCTGCACCAGGGTGTCTTCCCAGAGGCCGGCGACTTTCGCCAACCGCTCCTTAAGCGCCTTCTTGGTGGTGCACACCGAGCCCGAGTCGATCCCGACGCTGGCATCTTCGCCGGACGGCTTGACGATCACGGGGAACATCAGGCCGTCTGGTACGGTACCTCGCTTGGCGAGCACGAACGGCGGCACCCGCACGCCCGAGGCCGCGAACAAGGTGTTCGCAATGTGCTTTCGATGGGCTATGGTGACGGTCCACGAATTACAACCGGTAAACGGAACCCGGGTCAGATCGAGCGCCGCCACGGCGTAGTCTTCATACCGGGCAATCCCATTGACGCCTTCACAGAGATTGAAGATGGCGTCGCAGCGTTGGACCTTTTGGAGCCAGCGGACGTCGCCCAACATGACCGGAATCAGGGTGGTGACGTGACCGCCGACCCGAAGCGCCTTCTGGACGGTCCGGACATTGAGGAGCACGGCCGCGACGTCCTTCGGATCCCAGTCGCCGCTGCCGGCGTCATACACGATCCCAATCCTCAAGCGGCCACCTTGGCCAAGAGCGATTTCCCGCTGATCCGGCGCCAGGCAATGTCCGCCACGGTCTGAATCAGAGTGTCATATGACATGCCGACAGCCCGGGCGGCCTTGGGGAAGCACGAGTTGTCAGCCGGGTTGGGAAGAATCCCGGGAAGTGGATTCACCTCGACCACCATCGGGCGGCCGGCCGCGTCACACCGGACATCAACCCGAGCCCAATCTCTGCAGCCCAAGATCCGATAGGTCGAGAGCGCAACGCTCCGGATGTCCCGAGCCAGCTCCTTATCGACCCGCGCTGGGCACTCGAACAGCTCGAGCGGCCGATCGGGGGTATCCCAGAGCCACTTCGCTTCGTAGCCGTAGATCGGCGGCGCGTTGAGGGGCAGCTCGTCGAACTTCATCCCAACGATCGGCAAACAGCGGGCTTCCCGGCCGTTACCGATGATCGCCACGGTAAACTCCTGCCCTGGCAGGTAGGTTTCGATCAACACCGGCTCTTCGTAGACGTCGAGGAGGTCCCCGACCACTGAGACCAGCTTGGCTCGATTGGCGCAAAGGCTCCGGGTGGTGATCCCCTTGCTCGATCCCTCGAGGGCCGGCTTGGCGAACAGCGGAAACGGGAGGGTCACGTTCCGAGCGTCGGCGCGGGAATTGGCGACAATGAACGGAGCGGTCGGCACCCCGTGATACGCCAAGACCTCCTTGGCCCGACCCTTATGGAGGGCCAGACTAAGGGTCAGCGGATCGGAGGCATGGTACGGAATCCCGAGAAACTCGCAGATCGACGGAACATGGGCCTCCCGATTTACCCCGTAGAGCCCCTCGGCGATATTGAAGACGAAGTCAGGGCGGGCCGCCATGACCTTCCGAGGGAAATCGGCGTCGGCCTCAAGCCGAATGACCTTTCCCAGGCCGGAGAGCGCCTTTTCAACCGCGTCGATCGTTTCCGGCTCGTCCCATTCCGCGTAGAGATCGGGCTGGGGGAGGTCGCTGCGGAGTGACCGAGCTGAGAACTTCGCCGGCGCCGGTGGTAATGCTGGAGACGGAGAAGCAGGAGCTTCGACGCTCGGGGTGGAAGGCTTGAGATTGAATGCGAACCCTATTCGGACCGCCAAAGGTTCTCCTTGTAAAGGGCTTTCGTGGTGTCTCGTACGACTACGCACTACTAAAGTAAGAAACATGGTACCATCGCACAATACATTTTTCGGGAATTCGTCAACCGAAGTCCAAGTTCACCACTGAGTTGCCGAGGCATAAATGAATGCAAAACGCCAGACTTCGACGACGAACCTGCTTCGCACGGCTTTTCTTTCGGCCGTATGCACCGCAAGCACCGGAGTCGCGCAGTCACCGACCGACCGAGTGATCGTCGTCACGATCGACGGCATGAGGTGGCAAGAGGTCTTCGGTGGCGCCGACCGGAGCCTGATCACCGGCGCTGATGGTGGGGTAGCGGACACGGCATTCACCCTTCGGCAGTACTGGCGAGACGACCGGTCCGCCCGACAACGGGCCGCGATGCCATTCCTCAACACGGTCGTGGCCAAGCAGGGCATTCTCCTCGGCGACTCAGCCGCCGGGAGCATGATGAGGGTCGCGAACACCCAGCGATTCTCGTACCCGGGGTACAATGAGTTATTCACCGGGGCGCCCGACGACGCCCGGATCACCAGCAACGACAAGGTTCCGAACCCGAACGTCACGGTGCTCGAATGGCTGGCGGCTCGGCCCGGCTTTCGTCGATCGATCGAGGCCTACGCCTCGTGGGACGTGTTCCCCTTCATCTTCAACACCGACCGAAGCAAGCTTCCGGTCAACAGCAGCGGGCCACCCTTCCCCGCGCCCCTCACCGCCTATCAACGGGATGCGAACCAGTTCTCGGCATGGCTGCCCAACCATTGGGCGGGAGTCCGGCTCGACGCCTCGACGATGGCGGCGGCCCTCGATGGCTTGAAAACCAAACAACCCCGCGTCCTCGTCATTCTCCTGGGAGAAACCGACGAATGGGCTCACGAACGTCGGTATGATCTCTACCTCGATGCTGCCCGGCGGACCGACCGGTTCATCGAGCTGCTCTGGGAAACGGCCCAGCGCTTGCCGGCCTATCGGGGGCGGACCAGTCTCATCGTGGCGACCGACCACGGTCGTGGGCCGGGCCGTGATTGGACCGATCATGGCGTCGATATCGCGCCGGCGAACCGGATTTGGATGGCGGTGATGGGGCCGGGGATCCGCCCGAATGCCGACATCAGGGCCCAGAGCGGCACCCAAAGCCAGTTCGCGGCGACGCTTGCCAGTCTGGTCGGCGAGTCATGGCAAAGTGCAACACCTAACGCTGCGGCGGCCTTGCGACTTAGGTAGGGGGAGGGAGCCGCTGATAGGTTCGGAAGGTAAAACTGATCGGATGACGCTCATCGGCAGGGTGATGGTGCTCGTCTTCGAGCGCCCAGGCCTGGTGGTCGAAACCCGGGAAGTAGGTATCGCCCTCGACTGAGGCGTGCACGATCGTGAGATAGAGACGGTCGGCACCGGGCATGGCCAGGCGATAGATCTCCCCACCTCCGATCACGAAGACCTCGTCCTCGCTCGATCCCAGCGCCAGGGCTTCAAGAAGGCTCGACACGACCGTGACCCCGGCGGGGTGAAAAGTGGGATCACGGGAAATCACGACGTTGCGGCGGTTCGGCAGCGGCCGCTTGACCTCGTCAAAGGTCTTCCGGCCCATAATGACCGTGTGGTCGACCGTCAGCCGCTTGAAGTGCTTCAGATCGTCGGGGAGGTGCCAGGGTAATCCCCCAGCCCGGCCGATGACGCCATTCTCAGCCACCGCCGCGATGAGGCTGGTTCTCGGGGCCCGTCTCGGAGTAGTCATACCGCGATCGGGGCCGAAATCGCGGGGTGGGGGTCGTAGCCTTTGATCTGGATGTCGTCGAAGGTGAAGTCGAAAATTTCGGTGATGGCCGGGTTGAGGGCCAGACTTGGAAGGGCGCGGGGCTTCCGACCAAGTTGCAGCTTGGCTTGCTCGAGGTGGTTCTTGTAGAGGTGGGCGTCGCCAAAGGTGTGGATGAACTCACCCGGTTCGAGGCCGGTCACCTGGGCGATCATCGCCGTCAGCAAGGCGTAGGACGCGAGGTTGAAAGGAACGCCGAGGAACACGTCGGCGCTCCGCTGGTAGAGTTGGCAGCTCAGCCGACCGTCGAGCACGTAGAATTGGAACAACGCGTGACAGGGTGCCAACGCCATCTTCGGGATGTCACCGGGGTTCCAAGCACTCACCAGGATTCGTCGCGAATCGGGGGTTTCTCGAATTTGGCGGACCGCTTCGGCGATCTGGTCGACCGAGCCACCCCCCGCGACCGGCCAGGTCCGCCATTGGGAGCCATATATTGGACCGAGGTTCCCGTCGCCGTCGGCCCACTCGTCCCAGATTGAGACCCCGTGCTCCTTCAGATATCCGGTATTGGTATCGCCGCGAAGAAACCAGAGTAGTTCGTGAATGATGGACTTGGTGTGAACCTTCTTGGTGGTCAGGAGCGGAAAGCCCAGAGCCAGATCAAACCGCATCTGGTGGCCAAAAATGCTCAGCGTCCCGGTGCCGGTCCGGTCCGTCTTGGCCCGCCCCCGTTCCAGAACCAGCCGCAGCAACTCGTGATACTGTCTCATCCCCGAAGATAATCGCCGAGCGCCGGGTCCTAGAACTCGTCGGCGAGGGCGAGGCGGGACGTCGCGTAACCGGCCTGCTGCTCGATCCTCCGCAGGCCGGCGGCAATGTCGTCGGGGAGCCCGACCGCGCCAGGCCCAACCTTGAGCGACCGAATCGGGAGGCCGGCCGGGCCGAGGTCGATCTTCACGCCTGGGTTCATGATGCCCTGCGGGTCAAAGGCCCGTTTGATCTGGCGGAACACCTGGGCGACTTCGAATCCGTAGACCCGTTCGATCAACCCTGATCGGAGGCGACCGTCGCCGTGTTCGCCGCTCGGGCTCCCACCCAGGGCGATGACCAAGCGGGCCACGTCTTCGAAAGTGGCCTGGAGCACTTCCTGGAACCCAGCCTCGGTCACATCGGGCAGGAGATTCGCGTGGACGTTGCCATCGCCGGCGTGGCCGAACATCACCACCGGAATACTCCGCTGGGTCGCGATGGCCTGGACCGCCGCCAGGTAATCACCGAGCCGGGTAATCGGCACCGCACCGTCCTCAATCACTTGCAGGGAACGACGAATCGGCCCGAGGGAGGCGAGACGGGGGCTCGCGGCGTGACGGATTTCCCAGAGGGTATCGAGTTCTTTGGCGTCTTGCCCCACCGCCACTTCAAGGCTTTCGGGGCGAAGGATCCCCACCGCCCGTTCGAGGTCGTGGGCGAGTGGGACCAGTTCGGATCCTTCGAACTCGACCATCAAGACCGCCCCGGCGTCGATCAATCGCTCCCCGCGCGGCAGGGCGCGGATCTGTTCGGCGGCGAACTTGAGGAAGGTCCCATCGAGGAATTCGACTCGACTCGGCGCCAGTTCGAGCAAGGCCGGCACGCAATTAGAAAGGCGTCGCACATCTCGAAGAGCGGCTCGCAAGCCAAGCCGGTGCCGTGGAGTTGGCTCGAGGCGCCAGCGAACTTCAGTCACAATTCCGAGGGTGCCCTCCGAGCCGACGATGAGGTCCAGCAGGTCGCCCGATTCGAGCCAGGAGTCGAGACCATACCCAGCGGTGTTCTTGCGCACTTTCGGGAACGTCGACGCCACCCGCCAGCGGGCGAGCCTGAGGGTGTCGTTCAGCGCCACGTGCACCCGCCGGACGAGAGCGGAATCGGGCGCCTTGACGCCGCGCTCGAGCCGGATGATTTCGGGGTCGGCCGTGACGATCGTGAGGCCCTCGACCCAGCGGCGCACCGGTCCGTACTTCACGGTTCTCGGACCAGCCGCGTTGGTCCCGACCGCGCCGCCTGCGGTGGCCCACCGGGCGCTCGACGGATCGACCGGCATCCGCAGCCCGTGCCGACCGGCTGCCTCGGCCAGAGCGCCGAGCGAAACCCCGGACCCGGTCGTGGCGATCATCGCGACCGGATCGATGTGGATCGGGGTTCCGTCGAGCGCCGTCAGGTCGACGATTACGCCGGCGCCGACATTGCCACCCGGCATCCCGCTGCCGGCACCGCGCGGGATCAGCGGCGCTTGATTCGCGGCCGCCCATCGGACCAAGTCAACCAAACCTTTGGTGGTCGACGGAACCGCAACGGCCTCCGGGATGATCCGGTAGATCCCGGCACCTTCGGCATAGGCGGCCCGGGCTCGGGGATCCTCGCGCCAGATCCCCTGGAAGATGGGACGTTCCATGTCAGTCGTGGGAGGGTGGGTCGGTCTTCGGCGGTTTGACGGCTGTAGTGTCCGGTTTGACTTTGACGGCCGTCGTGTCCGGTTTGACGGGGACGCTGTCCGCTGGAGCGACCGGAATCGGCGGCCCCCCGCGACTCGGCCCGATGACGGTCTTCTCGGTTTTTTCCTTGGCCTCCTCGGGGGCGCCGTACTTGTCGTTGAGGCGTTTGAGCGAACCGGCGACTCGCCGGTTGATCGGATGAACGAGGGGCACGGCCACCTCGGTATCTCGGGCGCGAAGCGACGGATCGGCGGCAGGCACATACACCGTCTCGATTTCGACTTGGGCAAAGCCCGGCTTGGCCGCGTCGACCCAGGCCCTGACCTTCACCACGTCCTGGCCGAGGGGTCTCGATTCGGTCGGGAGGAACGTCTTGGCGTCAAACCATGGGGTCTCGAGGTATCCGTCCACCCGGTGAACTCGGACCACCGGAATGCTGTCGGCCACGAGGTAGGCGACGACGGAATCGGTGATCCACGCGACGCTGGAATCCCGGTTCAAGACGCCGAATCCGACCACGGCATGTTCGGCCTCGGGCAGCGGCACGACGTCGGGACGCCTGGTGGTGGCCCGGCACCCGACCACCAACCCGGCAGCCAGGATGATTCGGCAATAGTTCATGGTTTCAGCGCTCGGCGAACTTCATTGGCCAATAGATCGATGAGACCGGGCGTCCGGCCGGGCAGTTCATGTCCCGGCTTGACTCCGCCCCGTTCGAGAAAATCGAGGGCCCGGTCGAGACCGAGCTGGACTCGTTCAGCGATGGGCCGGAACCGCCGCATGAACGCAGCGGACGCAATGCCGAACACGGCCAGAGGGGCGAGCACGACCAGGGGAGCGATGCCCAGCGTCAGCACCGCCGCGGCCCCGCCGGCGCCTAACGCCCCAAACACGGCCGCACCGGTGACATGCTCGCCCCGAGCGCCTTTCAAGGTTCCGACCAACGACACGTGACTGAACCCGCCCTCGAGCGGCGTCACGGTGGCCACCACCAACTCGGCGCGGGACAGCATGAATTTGGGCTTCGAGGTGTCGAGCGACGCGGTCCCGCGACGAATCGCGGCCTGCATCCCGCGGAGCGGCTCCCAACTGACCCAGCCCGCCTGGTGCCGCTGGACCACCATCAACTCGTTCCGATCCATCCAATCCATCACCGCCCGAACGACGTCACTGGAGGCCCCCCGGACCACTCGCTCGGCGCGGACCTCGGCTGGGCCGACCACCCGACCGATCAGGGTTTTTTCGGGAGGGGCGGCGGACGCCGTTTGGTATTCCAGCATCGCCTGCTGGAGGTATTGGCCGGGGATCCCGACGTCTTTCCCAAGCGCCAGCACCTCGTCAGGGGTCAGGTTGTCACCGAGCTCTCGGTCGCCGGTCTGCAATTCCGTGGCCCGCTGAATGATCCGGTCGAGGGCCGCCCGGTTGATTTTGGGGCCGTCAGGTGTCGTCATCCGGAGGCCGCCGGCGTGCCGCAACCGACGCAGTGGCGCCAGCCCGGCTCAATTTCGTCGCCGCACTTACCGCATCGGACGAGCCCAACCTGGCTCCCGCAGAAGGGGCAGAACGTGACGTGCCGATGCACCGGGAGGGGGCGAGAGCAGGCTCGGCACTCAGGACTCGCGGCTCGCTCGGCCGCCGGGACTTGGCGGTCGGTGATCAGCGGATCGGGGACCGGGCGGTCGGCGACCGGGGTCTCAATAATCGGGGTCACGATGATCGGAGTCTCAATGATTGGGGCCTCAACCACTTGGGTCTCAACCACCAGGGGTATAGCGGGCGGAGCCCCGATAGCGGCTGGCGGCCCTTCGATCGACACTGCCGCGATCGGGGCTCGATCCTGAGCCGGCGGTGGGAGCGGCTCAGATCCGGGTGCGACCCGCCCCGGTTCGGCCCCCAATGCCGCCTGCCGAACGGCGAGCGCCGTGAGTTGGGTGGCCCCAAACTGAATGGTTGTATCGTTCAAGTCCCCGACGATATCGAGATCGGGATTCGGCGAGCGGAGCTCTTCCCGGCAACCCTCCGCCGATGCCGGCGGGTTGGTGCGAACCCAACCGCCTTCCTCGGCGACCAGGCGAAGGACCAGGAGTTCATAGTCTTCGTGGCTCGAAAGAGCGAGGGCCGAACGATTGAGGCGATACGGCATAATGGTGTTGCGAAGTTCGCCGACATTGATCGGGCGGTACCGGCCGGTGGGGTCGCGCGACTCCAGCCGTTCGACC
>JAYVJS010000236.1:0-4151 GCA_043769075.1 Gemmatimonadota bacterium
CCGGCTTCCAGTGCAGCCCGACCCGTAGATGTGGAGCGCGCGGGTGGCTGCCTCGAGCACCTTGGGGTGATGGGTGAGGCCGAGATAGTTGTTCGACCCCAACATGATCCGCTTTTTGCCCTCAATGACGACGACGGTGTCTTCGGACTCCGAGATCGGCTTGAAATAGGGGTAAAGACCGGCGGCCTTTACTTCATCGGCCCGGGTGAAATCCCGGCATTTGTTAAACAGAGTGATGTCGGTGGTAACCGTGGTGCTCGACATGAGTTGCCTCGCCGGTGAAGGTGTCGACGGAATATGGAGCGATCCCGTTGCGCAACAAGGAGTTAACTTATAATCGGGCGATCGGGAGCACAAGGCGGACGTTTCGGAACGGGACGGGTGGTCCCCCTCGACAGGCGTTACCGCGGGGTAGGGGGCATTGCCTATATTCAGTGTTCTAGGTGACATGCGAGGGAACATGGGAACGAGACTCGGGTTGATTGGCCTGTTGGCCGGCACCGTTGCCACCGTCGGGGCCGCTCAGCGACCGAATGCGCAACTGGGTCGGTTCGAAGTGCCGGGCATGGATTGGGCGCCCACCTCGGCGTGGCGGGGTCGGGCGGCTCTCGTCCGGGCCAACCGATGGGCCGCGATTCAACGGGGAGACATCGGGGCCCTCAACGGCCAGAGGGCCCTGCTGTCGAGCGGTCGGCCTGGAGGAGGAGCGCAAAGCCTCGCGGTCACCGGCACCTTCTTCGTTCCAGTGATTGCGATCGCCTACAACAACGTTGACGTGGCCTATCCGCTCCCTGACTTCCAGAAGGTACTCTTTGGATCGCCGCCGCCGGATCAGCGCCCCTTTACCCTGAAATCGTACTATGAGCAGGTCTCCAATGGCCGGATTCGAATGGACGGCCGGGTGTTCGATGCGGTTCGGGTCGATTCGAGCAATACGTATTACGAGAACGGCTGCAACGGCATCGGGGTCCGGACGGCATGCCCTGACAACGGCCAACGATTCGGAAACATGTTGATTGCCATTCTCGACTCGGTGTCCAACCGGGCTGGCGGTGATACAGTCTGGACCCAGTTTGACAACGACGGGCCCGACGGTCTCCCGAACTCGGGCGACGACGACGGCGACGTGGACTTCGTCACCTTCCTCCAACCCGCGGTTGACGGCGCCTGCGGCGCGCCTGGGGTGTGGGCACATCGTTTTGTCGTGGCGGCGTGGAACGGCGGATCCAAGTACGTAACCAAGACCCCACAGCGTAACGTCTCGGGGCAGCCGATCCCGGGCTCGTTCATTCGAGTCAACAACTACACCATCCAAAGCCAGGTCGGCGGAGCCTCGGGCTGTTCCGGCAGTTTCATCATGCCGATTGGGACGGTCTCGCACGAAACGGGGCATGCATTCGGATTGCCCGATCTCTACGATACCGACCCGACCGGCAGCGGCACCGAAGGCCTTGGCGAGTGGGGCATCATGGGCAGCGGCAACTACTCGAGGGCCTACAGCCCGACCGGCTATGATGCCTGGTCGTTGAATGAACTGGGGTGGGTCACCGTCGATACGCTGGGAGCGAGCCGGACGATAACGACCGGTCCGCGTCAAACTACAGATACGATTTTCTTGGCGCGGTTGGAAGCCAACAACGAGTTGATGCTGATCGAGAATCGACAAGCGGTCGAATCGGACACCGCGGCGCTCAATATCAACGCCGGGGGAACCTCGGCAACCTGTCGTTCGAATTGTCGGAAGGGTCCGGGGTTGTTGCTATGGCACATCGACCTGGCCCGGATCGCCCAGGGCCGGGGGTCGAATCGGGTGAACACTGGCTCGATCCAGGGTGTCGCGCTCGAGCAGGCTGACGGCCTCAACAACCTCCGGAGCAACGGCTCAACCCGCAACCGCGGGGATATCGGTGATCCATACCCCGGGTCGACCGGGAATACCAAATGGACGCTCACGACGCAGCCGGCAGCCCTGTCGAACTTTGGCGAGTACGCCGGTTTCGTCGTGGACCGGATCGAGACCCTGCCCGCCGGGGTAATGCGGTTTCGGTTTCTCCGTCGGAACCCGACGGTGGTTCGCTCGACCCTTGCGGGTGCCTCCATCCGAGTCAATGACGAACTTGTCGGTCGGTTCGAAGACGTGATTGCGGCCGGCGAGGCGTTGCGTCTTGATGTCGACTCCGTGCAGGAGGTGCTCAGCGGCCGAAGCCGAGGGCGGTTCTTGGCCTGGAGTATCGGCGGACCCCGCCAACAAGTCGTCATTAGTGGGGCCAAGCCGGATACCATCTCGGCGAGCTTTGCGGCTGATCATCGACTTCGAGTTGTGGAAACCGGCACCGGGCTTGGAACCGTGACCGCCAACCGGCCAGGGAGCCTGAGCACCGGTATTTTTGTCGGGGCGGGCACGCCGGTGGGGCTGGTGGCCGCTCCAGCTGCGGGGTCGGTTTTTGTCGGGTGGCGGGGCGACACGACGATCGCCACGGGTTCGATCACCGTCCCTATGGGCCGGCCCTATGATCTCGAGGCGTCGTTCATCCTCGATCTCCAGGTTCCGGTGATCGACGCGACCACGGAAATCTTGGGCACGGTCAAGCTCACGAGTGATCAGAAGCAGTTCCTCGATCAACTTGGCAATCGAAACGGGCTCTACGATGTCGGAGACTTCCTGGCACTCTTGAAGCGAAGCGGCCAGTCGGTGTCACCCGAGTTGTTGAAGGCACTGGCAAAGGCCCACCCACCGAAGGGAACCATATGATTCGGCCAACGCTGTTCGGAGCGGCCCTGGCCGGCGTCGTCGCGGCCTGCGGTGGCAAAGACTCGCCAGAACCAATCAAGCCGGTCGCCGGCGATCTGACGGTGGCCTACAGCGGGCCCGGCCAAACCGACGGCGCCCTCCTCTTGGTCATTACGGGGGTGGTGGCTGAGGTCAAAGCGGTGGGTCCATATCAGGTGGCGTCCGCGCCGCTTGGGCCAACCGCGACCCGTGTGGTTGTGGTTGGGACGTTAGTCACCGGCGACATTCTCAAGATCCGGGTTAGCGATGTGAATGCTGTCGCCAGCTATTCCGGCCGGATCGATGAGGTGGCCGATCGCGAGACGTTCGCGTTGAACGACGCCCTCGGCTATTCGGTCGGCGTGCGAAAGTAGACGATGGAACGCCGCGCCTTCATCCGGGCCGCAGCCGGGGCGGGCGCAGGGCTGACCTTGGCCGTAATGCTCGAAGGGTGTTCGGAGGCGCCACCGGTCGCCGGCGGGTTTGCGCCCAACGCCTGGGTTCGGATCGGCCCCGATGGGATCGTGACGGTCATCGTCGATCGTTCTGAAATGGGGCAGGGGGTCAGTACCGCCCTTCCGATGCTGGTGGCCGAGGAACTCGACGCCGATTGGGCGATGGTCCGTTATCAGTTTGCCGCCGCGAACGAAGCCTATTACAACCCAATGATGAAGGTCCAAGCCACCGGGGGCAGCACGTCGGTCCGCGCCGGATGGCTTCCGCTTCGCCAAGCCGGCGCCGCAGCGCGGGCCATGCTGGTTGCGGCGGCCGCGGCGCGCTGGAACGTCGGTGTGGAGTCGTGCCGTACCGAAATGAGCCAGGTTATCCACCAAGCTTCTGGGCGTCGGGCGTCGTACGGCGCCCTCGCCGTCGCCGCCGCCGGTATGCCGGTACCGACCGATGTCCCCCTGAAACGGCCGGCTGACTTCCGGATCATCGGCCGGCCGGTGCGGCGGCTCGATTTGGAAGACAAGGTCACCGGTCGGGCGCAGTTCGGCCTTGATGCCGGGCCGCGCGATGCCCTGGTTGCGTTGGTAGCCCGGCCGCCGACCTTTGGCGGCAAGCTGATCAACTTCGATCCCGACCCGGCTCTTGCGGTGCCGGGTGTGAAGCAGGTGTTTCGGGCGGCTGGTGGCGTCGCGGTGGTTGCGACTTCCTTCTGGGCGGCGCGGACCGGCCGAAACGCGTTGCGGGTGATCTGGAACGACGGGCCGGCGGCGGCCTTGAACGACGCCAGTATCGCTCGGGAACTCGATCGACTGCTGGCCGAGGGTGGCACTGTGGCCGCGAGCGCCGGCGACGTTCGGTCGGTCTCGCCGGCCACCCTGATCGAGGCCGTCTTTGAGGTGCCCTATCTGGCCCACGCGACCATGGAGCCAAT
>JAYVJS010000237.1:0-7854 GCA_043769075.1 Gemmatimonadota bacterium
GGTGCCCTCGGCGACGGCCGCCACATTCGGCGCCTCGGTCCGACTGAGAATGGTGTCGCGGATGACCGACTTGGCCATCCAGTCCGGCACGGGCACGACGGTCGGGGTCGTCGCGGCTCGGATTTGGGCGAACTGGCCAGCCGCCTCCGGCACTTGGGCCACCACGGCGGCCTCGTTGGCAAGGAAGATCGCCGCCCCTTCGCTTGGCCCCCCGCCTACCATGGTTTGGACACCTCGGGGCCGAGCGGCAAACTGGGCGAACGCTCCGGGGTTGTTGACGACCGCCACGATCAGCTTCGCGCCGCCACTAAAGGCTGCTCCAATGACCGCATCGATGTTCGACGGGAACCCAGCCCCCCAATCCGCGACCCAGACCACGGCCTTGTCTTTGAACTGAGCGGTTGCCACGCTGTCGATCCCACCCCCAAGGAGTACAACTGGGAACTCCCCACTCGCGCCGACCTGGGCCACGGTGGCGTCTTTCGCCAGGAGCGAGATGGCGGCCCCCGGACCAGTAAAGGTCAACGACGTCTGCTCCGGGAGCAGCTGCCGGGTCGTGATCAGATAAGGCAAGAGGAAGCTGCCCGACGGGGCCGCCGGCTTCAGTCCGAATCGCTTGAATTCGCCGGCGACCCACTGGGCGGTGAGGTCAAGTCCGCGGCTCGGGGTGTCGCGCCCGCCCATCGAGTCATCGGCCACGACGTAGATCCGGCGTTTGACATCGGCTTCGGTGATGGTCGCGGCCGCTCGGGTCGCGGGATCTGATTGGGCCAACAGGGCTACCGGAAGGGCACTGGTCACCGCAACGAACAACGACAGCTTCACGTAGTTCTCCAAATGGAATCGGGGCCCCTAAACTAACTACCCGCGAGGGATGAAGGGGGCCGCCGGCTGGGGTGGTGTGGGGGGCTTTCGGCGCCGAAGCTCGGGCTCTCTCGAGGGTGCGGGCTTTGGCTTTGGAATGGGTGAGGGCTTGGGCTTGACGGAGTCTTGAACGAACGGACTGATCGCCGACGCTACCCAGGGACTCCCGGGGGAGGAAGGACCTCCAAGCAGCGTGACGACCAGCACCGTCGGCCCAAGCAAACCATGCAACACAGCAAAATCCATTGTGACAGGCTGGGTTAACCATGGCAGGTCGTGTGCCATCAACAATGGGTTGGATAAGTGCCTGGCAAACAGGGGCTTAACGGATGGGGAGGAAATCCGCCGAGGGGCGAGTGTCCCCCCATCAGGACACCAATGACCTCGCGTTGACTCTGTTCGCGGTTTCCCGTACGTTGCGCCGCCTATGGTGACCACCAGCCGAGCGAAAGAACGCCTCGACCTCCTCGATCCGATGGAGGTCGCCAGGCTCGGCGGTATCGAAGTCCTCACCCAAGGTATCGTCGAAGGTTTTCTGACCGGACTTCACCGGTCTCCGCGACGCGGCTTCTCGGTCGAATTCGCCGAACATCGGGCCTATCAACCAGGGGACGAACTCCGCTACGTCGACTGGAAGGTCCTCGCCCGGAGCGATCGGCTCTACGTCAAGCAGTTCGAGGAAGAGACCAATCTCCGGGCCATGGTGGTCCTCGACTCGAGCCAGTCGATGGGGTGGTCGGGGAGCCCGAATAGCCGGCTCACCAAGCTTGATTACGCCAAACGGCTGGTGGCCGCCGTGGTGCTGGTGCTGCTTCGCCAGCGCGATGCCACCGGCCTGATCACCTTCGATGAGGCGGTTCGGTCGGTCACTCCGCCGCGGGCCCGGATGACTCACTGGCACCAGCTGCTCACGGCGTTGCACCATACCGAAGCCGGCAGAGCCACCGCAGCTGAGCCGGCACTCCGGCGGGTGGTCGATCAGCTTCGCCGGCGCGGCCTCGTGATCTTTGTCTCGGATCTGCTGCTCGACCGGGAGCTTACGCTCAAGGCCCTCCGGTTTCTTCGCCATCGTGGCCATCAAGTACTGGTGCTTCACGTCATGGATCCCGCCGAGCTGGCGTTGGGGGGGCCGGCAGAGGCCCGTTTCGAGGACCCGGAAACCGGGCAGCACGTGACGATCAGGCCCTCCGATTGGGCGGGCATTTACGCCAAAACGGTCGAAGGCGTGGTTCATGACTGGCGGCTCGCCTGCCGGCGTCATGCGATCGGATACGAACGGGTCACCACCGATACCGCGTTCGGGCTCGCCTTGCGGCAGGCCCTCGTGCAGTCCCTTCATCTCGCATGAGCTTTGCGTTTCCCTGGGCCCTTGCCGGTTTGGGGCTGGCGGGAATTCCGATTCTGCTTCATTTGTTGGCCCGGCGGGAACCACCGACGGTGGTGTTTCCGGCCACCCGGTACCTGGCCCAGGCCGCTGAACACCACAAACGCCGGCTGCAACTCCAGCACTTCTTGCTGCTGTTGGTCCGGACGCTCTTGGTTGTTGCGTTGGTGTTGGCGGGATCCGGGCCGAGTTGGCCGAGGGCTGGCCTTGGGGGTCATGCTCCGACGGCGGCCGTGGTGATTCTGGACAACTCGCTATCGAGCGGAGCCATTTCCGGCGGTGTCCCGATGCTCGACGGTCTCAAGGCGGCGGCCCGCGCGGTGATCGATCGGGCGACGCCAGACGATCGACTGTGGCTGTTGACGGTCGACGGGATCGCGAGGCAAGGAACTCCCGCAGCGCAGCGGAGTCGGATCGACACCGCGACCGCCACGAGTCGGCGAGGCGACCTAGGAGTGCTGGTCGGTCTGGCGTCCGACATTCTCGCCAATCAGTCGCTCCCAAGCGAAGTCATCGTGGTCACCGATCTTCAATTGACGGCGTTGAGCGGGCAAGCCCGGGTGCCGATCAGCGTGGTCCGGCCCGGGGCGCCCCCTCCTTCGAACGCCGGGATCGCCGCCCTCGAGGTGGGGAGCCAACCGTGGGGCCCCGACGGTGGAACGGCCGGCGTACTGACGCGGGGCTCGGCGGGCCAGGCCCGACCGGTGACGATTGTCGCGGGTGAGCGGCCGCCGAAGCAGCTCCTCGTGGCGGTCGGCGGGGTGGCTACCCAGCGACTGACCGGAATCGGGCCGGGATGGTGGGCGGTTGGGGCTGCGCTCGATCCGGACGAGCTCCGAGCGGACGACAGCCGGACCGTGGCGGTTCGGGTGGCCCCTCCGGCCAGGGTGTCTTGGTCGGACTCCGATCGTTACCTCGCGACGGCCGCGTCGGTGTTAGCCCAGAACGGCCGGATTGTGCCGGGGAGCGAAATCGGCTTGGGAACGTTAGGCAGCGGGGCCGCGGTGGTGACGCCGCCGGCCGACCCGGCCCAACTTGGGGCCCTCAATCGCGCCCTGGCGGCGCGGGGGTCGGCCTGGCGTTTCGGAGATTTGGCCTTGACGACGGTCACGACCGACAGCGGTCCGTGGCTCGGGCGGACTCGGATTCTCCGGCGTCACCGGCTGGTGTTCCAGGGGGGTGCGCCGACCGATGTTCTGGTGACCGCCGGAGGCGAACCCTGGGTCGCTCGCTCCGGCCGAATCGTGCTGGTTGGAAGCCGCCTGGACCCCGATTGGACCGGGTTGCCGCTGGCGGCCCCGTTCGTGCCCTTTCTGGATGCGCTACTCAACCGGGCGGCCCGGGGGGAGCTCATTCACCTCACCGCGTCACCGGGCGACCGGATTCTGGTGCCTGACCGGGTCACGACGGTTGGAGCCGGAGCCCGGCGGTGGCCGATCGAAGGCGGGTCGGCCTTTCGACCGAGCGGGCCCGGTCCGCATTTCCTGCTGGCGGGCCGGGACACGATCGGCGTTATCAACGTCAATCCGGATCCGCGGGAGTCTGATCTGGTCCGGGCGACTGATGCCGAGGTGAAGGCGATCTGGCCGAATGCCCGGGTGTCCGATCTCGCCGACGCCGGGCGGATGGCGTTTCAAGCGGGCGCCCGGAGCGACCTTCGGGGTCCGTTGCTTTGGGCCGCTCTGGCGCTGGCGCTGATCGAGGTGGCCCTGGCCAGCATCCGGCGAGCTCGGCGCTAGTGCTCCAGCCAGTCCTGGACGCCTTTGGCCGCACCGGGTTCGCGCGGGATGTTGTGGGGCGCCTGCCGGGGGCCGGCGGCAGCCTCCGGATCGGTGGGCTGCCGGGCTCGAGCCCGGCGGTGTTGGCGGCCTGGCTTCGGGCGGAACGACCGACCCAACTCATCACCATCGTCGCGACAACGCCTTCGGAGGCCGAACGATGGCTGGCCGACCTGGGTCAGCTGACGGGTGGCGGGGTCGCCCTCTATCCTCAGCGTGAAGGGCTCGGCGAAGAAGAACATCACGTCGAAATTGCCGGCGAACGGACTGAGACGCTCCAGGCCTTGATCGGCGGCTCGCTCGGGATTTTGGTGACCACCGCCCGTGCCTCCGCGGAACGGACCGCCATTCCGGCCGCCTTGGCCGCGTATCGGCTCGAATTGGTGCGGGGGACATCGATGCCGCTGCCGGGTTTGATCGCGCAGTTGGAATCGATGGGGTATAGCCGGGTGCCGACCGTCACCGAGGTCGCCCAGTTCAGCGTCCGGGGTGGGATCGTCGATCTCTATGGGTTTGGGATGACGATCCCGGTGAGAGCCGAATGGTGGGGCGACGTCATTGAGAGCGTTCGGGGGTTCGATCTCACCTCCCAGCGGAGCGGGCCGGAGCAGGACGCGGTGACTGTTCTCCCGGTCCGGAGTCTTCCGGCCGCGCGGCTGTCCGAGGGTGAGCCTCAGGTGCGGCGCTCGCTGCTCGACTTGCTCCCGACCGGCACCCTGGTCATCGTCGACTCGATGACATCGAACGCCGAGGAGGTGACGAGGGCTTGGCGGGAAGCCGAACACCACCTTGACGTGGCCCGCCGGCTGGGCGAAGACCCTCCGAAACGGGAAGACATATTCCTGTCGCCGGAGCAATGGGGATTGGCCGGGCGGCGTTTTGCCTACCTGTCCCTGCGGGAGGAGTCGGTTGAGCTCCAGGCCGGTTTCTTCCCGCCGGAAAAGATCGACCGCGATGTCAAGCGGCTGCGGAGCATTCTTGACGGCGGCCAAACGACGCTCATCCTCTGTGACAACGAAGGCCAGCTCGAGCGGTTGAGCGAACTGCTGGACGAGCAGGGGCGGCCGGGCGGCGCGGTGCTCGCTGTTGGATCACTTGACGGCGGGTTCGTGATGCCCACGCTCCGGGTGATGACCGATCATGAGGTCTTCCGCCGGGCCCGGCGGCTCCGGCGGGCTCGTCGGTATCGGCAAGCCGCGCCGACCGTCGTGGCGGGCACGTTGGCTAGCGGCGACTACGTCGTCCATCTCGACCACGGGATCGGGATCTATCGGGGGATCACTTCGATCGAGGTCGAAGGCGGAGTCATCGAGGTTGCGATCGTCGAGTACGAGGGTGGCGATCGCCTCCATGTCCCCCTCTATCGACTCGACCAGATCGAACGGTATCGGTCGGCTACCGACGACGGCGACGAACCGCCCCCCCGAATCCATCGGCTCGGCAACAGCTCCTGGAAGAAAGTCCGGGACAAGACCAAAGAAGCCATTCAGCAGATGGCCGCCGAACTCCTTGATCTGTATGCTCGCCGGCAGGTCAACGCGGGGTTTGGTTTTCCGCCCGATACGAAATGGCAGCGCGAGCTCGAGTCGAGCTTCCTTTACGAGGACACCCCGGATCAACGACGGGCGACCGACGACGTCAAGAAAGACATGGAGCGGCCGGTCCCGATGGACCGGCTGGTGGTCGGCGACGTCGGGTATGGGAAGACCGAAATCGCGGTCCGGGCCGCCTTCAAGGCGGTGCAGGGGGGCAAGCAAGTGGCGGTCTTGGTTCCGACGACCGTCCTGGCTGAACAGCACGGCCGCACCTTCGCCGAACGGCTGGCCGACTTCCCACTCAAGGTCGAAGTGTTGTCACGGTTTCGAACCGCCAAGGAACAGAAGCGAGTGTTGGTCGATCTCGCGGCGGGGACGATCGACATCGTGATCGGGACCCATCGGTTGTTGTCGAAGGATGTCGAGTTCAAGGATTTGGGTCTCTTGGTCATCGACGAGGAGCACCGGTTTGGCGTCAAGCACAAAGACATGATTAAGGCGATCAAGCTCTCGGTCGATGTCCTGACGCTCACCGCCACCCCGATTCCCCGCACCCTCCACATGTCGTTGGCTGGGATTCGTGACTTGAGCCTGATCGAGACGGCTCCTCGGGATCGGGCGCCGATCTTGACGTTCGTCGAGCCGTGGGACGACGGGCTCCTGGAGGAGTCGTTTGCCCGAGAACTCGACCGGGGTGGCCAGGTGTTCATGGTCCACAACCGAATCGAAACGATCGAGACCATCGCGGCTCGGGTTCGAGCGCTCGCTCCCCGGGCTCGGGTCGGAGTTGGGCACGGGCAGATGTCGGCCGATGGCCTGGAAGTGGTGATGCAGAAATTCGTGGTGGGCGAGCTCGACATTCTGGTCTCGACGATGATCGTCGAGTCGGGGCTCGACGTGCCGAACGCCAACACCATGGTGGTCCACGATGCCCACCGATTCGGCCTGGCGCAGTTGTACCAGCTCCGGGGCCGGGTCGGGCGGAGCCACCGGCGGGCCTATTGCTACCTTCTGACCCCCGATCTGATCGATCAAGAGGCGGAGGAGCGTCTCAAGGTGCTCGAGCACCACACGGAGCTTGGGGCCGGATACCGGATTGCCCTCAAGGACCTCGAGATTCGCGGAGCGGGGAATCTGTTGGGCGGCGAACAGTCGGGCCACGCCCATGCGGTGGGCTTTGATCTCTACCTCCGGTGGCTTGAGGAAACGGTCAAGTCGTTACGGGCTGGAGGCGGGATCATCGAGACGCCGGCGCCGCCGGACGTGGTGTTCGACCGGCCGGCCCAGCTCCCCGACGACTACGTGGCCGACGATGATTCCAAACTCGATATCTACCGGCGACTGGCGCGAGCGGCCCGGCCCGACGAAATTGATGAGCTGCGCCAGGAGCTTCGGGAGCGGTTCGGGGTCCTCCCCGATGCCGCGGAAAACTTGCTTGACCTGACCCGGCTTCGAGTCATCGGGGCAAGGCTTGGGATTCAGCACGTATTGGTTCGGGGCGACGAAGCGCGGGTGAGTTTCCGGGCGGGAACAACCCCTCGGATGGCTCGACTCACCTCGGCACTCGAGAACGTGCAGCTGGCGGCGGATGTGCGGCGAACGGTGCCGTTGTCGCTCCGGCTGGTGCGGTTGGGTGGGGAGCAGATCATACCGGCTCTGGTGCGGGCGCTTCGCCAGGTAGGAGCCGACACATAGGCGCGACGGTGCATCGGCATCCGTCATCAAGTACCAATGAATGGGAGTGGACATGAGGCGTTTGGTCTTTGGGGTCGTGCTTGTGGGCGGGCTGCTCTCCGGTTGCGACAAGTTCGCGGCGCGGTCAGATGTGGCGGCTCTGGTAGGGACCCACGAATTGTCGGCGGCTCGGGTGGCCGAGATCATGGGTAAGTCCGGAGGCGGGCCGACGATTCAGGCCGCCGAGTTTATCTCGAACCTGTGGTTGGATTACTCACTCTTTGCGCAGGCGGTGGCAAAGAACGAGATCAAGACCGACTCCGCTACGGTGGAGAACGTCCTCTGGCCCACCTACGCCTCAGCCCGGGCCAAGATGTGGCGGGATTCGGTCCGGATCAAGCGGTCGGTGTTGTCGCCGGGGGCGGTCGACAGCGCCTACAACGGCGACGACGCCCGGATCGTTCAACACATCATCTTGATGCCGGCCGGTCCCACGGCCGCCGACACCGCGGCCGCGGCCAGTAAGGCGGCCGATGCCCTGAACAAGCTGAAGGGCGGCGCCGACTTCGGTCAGCTGGCCGCCCAGGTCAGCGGCGATGGCAGCAAAGCCGATCAAGGT
>JAYVJS010000238.1:0-8759 GCA_043769075.1 Gemmatimonadota bacterium
CCGACCGACCGACTTCGTGACTATCCGCCTAACGTTCTTGATCGTCACGCTCGGTGGGGCAACCGGGGCCCAGCAACCGGCCGGGCGCTCCCACCCCGCCGCCGACTCAGCGACCGTGGCCAGGTCGGCTTGGCGGGAGATGGTTCGGGCCGAACGAGCCAGCGACCTGGCGGGAGCCTGGGCCGCGGTGTCCCGCGCCGCCACGGCATGGCCCGAGCAACCCACCTACCTCGAAGGCCAGGCGGTCGTCGCGGCCCGGCGGAACGACACGACAGCCCTCCTCCGCGCCCTCGACCGCCTCCGAGCCATCGAGGTAGCCAGTTTCTCCGTCGCCGACACCGCCGTGATCCGGCTCGGCGCCGCGTCGTCCGTGAGCCGGGCGCTCCGGGCGCTCGCCGCGGCGACCGCGCCGATACCCCGGAGCACGCCCTGGGCCACTATCGCCGACACGACGCTTTACGCCGAGGGCATCGGCGCCGACCCCGGCAGCGGGTCGGTCTACCTGGCAAGCGTTAGGCACCGCACCGTCTATCAGATCACCCCGGGACGACCACCCCGCGATCTCGGCCTCCAGCGCTGGCCTAGGATCGGCGCCGTCCTCGGCGTTCGGTTCGACGCCAAACGCGGGGTCGTCTGGGCCACCACCGCCGGCCTGCCGGTCATGGCGGGGTACCAACCGGCGGACTCATCGATCGCGGCCTTGCTCGAGATTCAGCCCGCGGACGGGAAAATTCTGGCGCGGTACGATTTGCCCGCGGACCTGCCCCATGTTCCCGGTGACTTGGCGATCGGTCCCGGCGGGGATGTCTTCGTGACCGACTCCCGCAGTCCGGTGATCTACCGGCTGGCGGCGGGCGCGGAGTCACTGACCCCGTTTCGGCACCCTTTGTTTCGATCGCTCCAAGGCGTGGCACCGACCCCGGACGGCCAGTTCGTATACCTTGCCGACTACTCGCACGGCCTGCTCCGGTGGGACGTCGGCGCCGGGACGGTCGAGCGGTTGCCAGGACCCCGTCAGGCCACGACGCTCAGCGTCGATGGAATCGTCCTCGACCGCAATCGGATCTTTGGAATCCAAAACGGAGTGGCACCGGCCCGAGTGGTTCGGTTCGACCTCGACCGATCCGGGACCCGGATTCGCGCCGCCGTCATCGTCGATCGCCATCAGCCGTTGGCCGACGAGCCGACCATCGCCACGGTCCTGGGGTCGAACCTCATCTATGTCGCCAACAGCCAATGGGAAAAGTATGACGACCAGGGCCGGCGAAGAGCCGGCACCACCCTCGCACCGACCATCCTCCTTGCGCTCAAGATTCGCTAGCCCGATCGCCCTCGTTCTGCTGGTCGGAGCGGCTGTCCCCGCCTCGGCGCAGGAGTCCGGTATTCCGCCGATCGGAACGCCGATCCGAGTGTGGGTCCCCGACCGGCTCGACGGCCGGTTCGCGCGAGTCACGGCCACCTCGCTGGTCCTTGAGGCCCCTGACGGGCGCACGATCGACGTCCCCTTGTCCGCACTTCGGGAATGGCGGGTGGCCGACAGCGACCGAGGCCACGCGCTGGCCGGCGGGTTTCTCGGGTTGGCTGGAGCCGTGGTCACTGGGAGTGAGCTTGGGGCCATCATCGGCACCGGATTGGGCGCGTTGATCGGATCGCAGATCCGGACCCCTTGGCTTCGCCGGCGGTCGCTGCGGCCGATCCGGCCCACACCACTGCCGGGGACGTTGGTGCGGCTTCGAACCGATGACCAACGTCGGGGCGGCACCATTCTCGCCGCGTCACCCGACTCGGTGGTCCTCCAGTCCGGCGACCGGATCCTCTCCTTCGGGCGGCCCAACGTTAGGTCGGTCGAGTGGCCCGTCGGCCGCGACCACGCGGACCCGTTGGGAAGGCGAGGCAACGGCTCTCTCCCGCCTGTCCGTTATTCCCCTCCTGTCGGCCCGCCGGATCGGACTCGCTGCGATGGTTCGGTTCTGAACCGATAGGGCACCCGCAGCGTCGCGACCGTTCCGCCACCCGGGCGCCCCGCCAACTCGAGCCGGCCGGCATCACCATAGAGCCGAGCCAACCTGGCCCGGAGGTTCGCAAGGCCAACCCCGCCCCCGGCCTTCCCCGGCCCACTGTTCGGACCCCCACCATTGTCCTCGACGGTCAGTACCATCGCGCCCTGGTCGCGCCGGGCGCTGATGACCAATCGCCCGGGACCCGGACGAGGTCCGAGGCCGTGGAGGATGGCATTTTCCACCAAGGGCTGGAGCCCAAAAGCTGGGACCAGGACGGGCTCGGTCTCGGCAACGTCCCATTCGACGACGAGCCGGTCGGAAAATCGAACTTGTTCGATCTCGAGGTACCTGGTGGTCACCTCGAGCTCCTGTTGGAGGGTCACTTCCTGTGTTTCGCCGGCCTTGAGTGTGGCCCGAAGCAGATCGGCCAGCCTCACCACAGTTCGCTGCGCCAATGGAGGGTCCTTGCCGATCAGCGTCACCACCGAGTTCAACGCATTGAAGAGGAAGTGTGGGTTCAACTGGGATTGGAGCGCCCGCAACTGGGCCACCGCCAGATCTTTGCCCAACGTTGCCGACAACACGTACCACCGCACCGACAGGTGAACCAGGACGATCGCCCAGAATATCACCGTGAAGAGATCGCCGTACTGCCGGACGCCGATGGCCAGCATGCTCTCGAGGCCGCGCCGCTCGCTCATTCCGAAGGCCGTTCCCACCATGTTGACGACGACGATCTGCCCCGCGACGACGACGACCATCAGCGGGATATGGGCCGCAAGGGCCTTGCCCACGCCGCCTCGCCGAAACGGAAACCGGCTCCCCACCGCGGCAATCAGGAATGACCATCCGCCCCAGCCGAGCCACATCAACAACTGGGACGCCAGCGACTGCCAGAGGGTCAGACTGGGGTTCAAGCGGCTGGGCACCAGCCACAGCCCCAAAGTGGCCACCAGGGCCGGAACCACCCAGAACCCAAGCAGGACAAGGCGAGCTTGGGGGGCCGCTTTCACCCCTCCCCCGCAATCCGGCGCGCCAGCATCTCCCGGTGACTGCGGCTGACCCGGAGCTTGGAACCGTCCTTCAGCACCATGATCTGGTCTCCCCCGAACCAGGGCTGGATCTCTCTCATCGCGTTCAGGTCGACAATAAAGCGTCGATGAATCCGGACGAACCGACCGGGGTCGAGTCGTGACTCGAAGCTTGAAAGGGATTCCCGAAGGGTGTGCTTTTCGCCCCCGGCGTGAAGGGTGACATAGTTGCCCGACGACTCGACCAGAAAGACATCGGCCAGCGAGACCATGATGGTCCGTTGATCCTTCTTGATCGCGACGCGGTCGGCGAATTTTCGGGGCCGCGGTGGTTCCCCGGTGGGAAGGTCGGCCGCTGCTACGAGGAGGGACAACCGCCGCGCTTCAGCCACCAAGGCGCCGGTCGCCAGCACACCGGTGACCCGTCGCCAAGCGGCGTGAAACCGTTCGTCGTCAAACGGCTTGAGGAGGTAGTCTACCGCCGCCACTTCGAAGGCCCTCACGGCGTGATCGTCGTACGCCGTGGCGAAGACCGTCGGAGGCATCCGGTCCGGGCCGATGGAGTCTATCACTTCGAAGCCCGAGCGGCCGGGCATTTGGACGTCCAGGATGACCGCGTCGGGGCGCCACGACTCAATCAGCCGGACTGCCGCATCGCCGTCACCAGCCTCCCGAATCTCGACTCCGGGAGCCGCCAGTCGAACCAGCCCGGCAACCCGTTCCCGGGCGAGCGGTTCATCATCGACGATCAACACTCTTTCGATCATCGGACCAATTTGCCGTCCCGGTTGGCAGGAGCCAACCCCATGCCCTCGGAACGGCCGTCACCAGACCGTGACCAAAACGAGGCCCGAAAGGACCCTCGGAGGGTTCCGTGACGCAATCGTTGCGGAAACGTTCCCATTCAGAGACGCCGGACCCCCAAGTTTCCCGCGGTTCGAACACCCTCATTCAACGCTGAGTCGAGATGATGAAACTCTGGTTGGCCCTGTTCCTTCAGGTCGCACCGTTGACGGCCCAGTCGACCGGCCGGGTGGTCGGCAAGGTGGTCGACGCGGACCAAGGTATACCGGTCGCGGGAGCCGTGGTGGAATTGGTCGGACTGGCCGCTCCACGCCGCACCACCACGGCCATCGACGGCCGATACGCGTTCGCCGACGTCCCCGCCGGTGAAGTCGGCGTCCGGGTCCGGATGATCGGATACGGGCCGAAACTGGTTACTGGCGTCCGAGTGCCGGTCTCCGGAGCGGTCACTCAAGACATCAGCCTCAACGCCGAGACCCTGCAACTCGAAGAACTCAACGTAACCGCCGAAGCCGAACGAGGCTCGGTGGCCGACGCCCTCAACGAGCAGAAGAACTCCGTTGGGGTGATGAATGCGGTCACGGCTGAACAAATCAGCCGGAGTCCCGACGGGGACGCGGCGGCGGCGGTCCAGCGGGTCAGCGGCGTCACGGTGCAGGACGGCAAATACGTCATCGTCCGGGGCCTGGGCGAGCGTTACACGACCACGTCGCTCAACGGGGTGAGGATTCCCAGCCCTGAGCCGGAACGCAAGGTGGTGCCGCTCGACATGTTCCCCTCAGGGTTGCTCCAAAGCATCACGACGTCGAAGACATTCACCCCCGATTTGCCTGGCGATTTCAGCGGAGCACAAGTCAACATCAAAACGCGGGAGTTCCCGGCCAATCGCCAGTTCGTGCTGTCGACATCGACCGGTTTCAACAGCCGCGCAATCAGCGGATCGATTCCTCGGGCGCCAAGCGAAGGACTCGAGTGGCTGGCTTTCGGATCGCGGGACCGTCGCCTCCCTTCATTGGTCGAAGCCGCCGGAACCTTTGAGCCGTCGCCTTCCCAGGGCCAGGTCAATGCGATCGTCGGATCCTTCCGCAACGCCTGGACGGCGCCCATGGGATCGGGTCGCCCCAACTCGTCACTGAGCTTTTCCCTCGGCGGCAACGATCCGATCGCCGGGCAACGCATCGGATACCTGTTTTCCGGGACCTATACCTACGGCCAGGAAATCCAGGCCCAGCAACGCCGAGCCTACGCCCAACCCGGCAGCCAGCCTGGGAACGTGAGCGAAATCGACCGGTTTGACGGTAGCACCGGCCGAGCGTCAGTTCTTCTCGGCGGATTGGTCAACCTGAGCACCAACATCGGATCGGGGACCAAGCTCTCACTCAACACCTCGTACAACCGGACGGCCGACAACGACGCCCGGATCGAGACCGGGGAAAGTGAGAACCTCGGCGGGCTGTTCCGGATCAACCGGCTTCGGTACGTCGAGCGGACCGTGTTGTCGAACCAGTTCCAAGGCGAGCACCGACTTGGCTCCGGGCACACCGTGGACTGGACCGTGGCTCGGTCGCAGGTGCGGCGGACCGAACCGGATCGCTCCGAGATTGTCTACTCGCTCGACACCGATCCGGCCGGCAATCGGCTGCCGGCGGCTTGGTTCAGCGCCTCGAATGAAGGAGCGGTCCGAACCTTTGCGGCTCTCGACGAAAAGAACCTCGAAGGCCAGGCGAACTACACCCTGACTATTGGCAGGGTCAGCCGGCCCCATCAATTGCGGTTCGGCGGGTTGTATCGGTCCACCGACCGCACGGCCGACAACGACTCCTACAGCATTGCGTCGACTTTACCGCGGGCCGCCCGCGAACTCGATCCCGAAGCCATTTTCGATGGACGATTCAACGCTCCCGGTCAGTCCTTTTTCCGGGTCACGCCGTTAGCCGCGGGCGGCAGCTACTCCGCCACCGACAAGCTTGCAGCCGGCTATGGGATGTTTCAACTCTATCTTACGGCGAAGATCGAACTGCTCGGCGGAGCCCGG
This sequence comes from Gemmatimonadota bacterium, assembly GCA_043769075.1. Taxonomy (GTDB): domain Bacteria; phylum Gemmatimonadota; class Gemmatimonadetes; order Gemmatimonadales; family GWC2-71-9; genus SHZU01. The sequence goes on from JAYVJS010000238.1 coordinate 5,871, forward strand.
CTCGAGCGGTCGGAAGTCACGGTGGTAACCCAGCCGACGGTCGGGGCCTCGGTCACCACCAATCCGATCTACACCGACCTCCTGCCGTCGCTGGCCCTGAATTACCGGATCACGGAGGCCCATACTCTTCGTTTCGCGGCCACCCAAACCTTGTCCCGACCCGAGTATCGCGAATTGGCCCCAGTGCAATACCGCGAAGTCATCGGGGGAGAGAACATCGTAGGCAACGCGGCCCTCAAGCGGGCGCTGATTCAAAACTACGACATTCGGTGGGAGTGGTATCCGAACCCCGCTGAGGTCCTGAGTGTCGGGTTCTTTGCGAAGCGGTTCAAAGACCCAATCGAACGAGTCTATCAGGCCACCTCGGGAACCCGGGTGGTCAGTTTTCTCAACGCCGAATCCGGTCAAAACTATGGCGTTGAGCTCGAGGCCCGTAAGAACCTTCGCTTTCTCTCATCGAAGCTCCTCAACTTCTCCGGCCACATGAACACCACCGTCATGAAGAGCCGGATTCGGATCGGTGAGGGTATCGCGAGCAAGCTGAACGACGAACGGGCCATGGTGGGGCAGGCGCCGTATGTCATCAACGGCGGCCTGACCTACACGTCAACCGGCGGTTCGCTATCCGCCACCGTGCTGTACAACGTGGTCGGTCGACGGATCGTCAATTCCGCCGAGGCTCCGCTGCCCGACGTCTACGAAAAGGCCCGGCAAATGGTGGACTTCTCGCTTCGGTTTCCGATTCTGACCGGGGTCAAAGGCAAGCTGGATGTCCGGAACCTGCTTGACGCGCCGTTTACCATCGAACAGGGCTCGGTGGTGCGCGAGTACTACAAGACCGGCCGGGTCTTCACCGTTGGGTTGTCGTGGCAGCCGTAGTACTCAGCCGTCAGAACGCGGCACCTGGACTCGGAACGTGACGTGGGTGTGACGGGAATGGGACCGGACGAAGATGAGCTCGGGGTATTTGTTCTGTCGTTGAACCCCTTACCGTGAGGAATGAATGATGGTGACTGGATTTCGATCCCGGCTCGGTCTGCTGACCGTTGCCACCGTACTCGGTGCGGCGTGCGGAACGGACACGCCGACCGACACCAACCCGAACCCACCGGCTGGGGTGACGGTCACCGCCACGTCCGCGGTGGCGGCACGGGTCGCATTTACGGCGGTTGCCGGTGCAAGCGGCTATGTCGTGGAGCGCGCCGAGGGGGCCACCGGTGGCACTTTCGCCCAAGTCGGGACCCCGACGGCTCCTCCGTTCGACGACGCCGGCCTCACGCCGACGACGACGTATCGCTACCGGGTCACCACCGTGTCTGGGAGCAAGACCTCCGCTCCGAGCGCGGAGGCAAGTGTCACCATGCCGGACCGAGCCCTCACCGTCATCAACGCCGATATCACGACGAGCACGACCTGGACCCGAGACAAGAAGTATCGGTTGACCGGGTTCATCCACGTCGGCAACGGTGCCACGCTGACCATCGAACCGGGCACCATCATCGAGGGTGACTTCAATACCGTCGGCTCCTCGCTCTTCATCCTTCGTGGGTCGAAAATCGACGCCCAAGGGACCGCGAGCGCTCCGATCGTCTTTACCTCATCGCAACCGGTCGGCCAGCGCCGGGCCGGCGACTGGGGCGGCCTCGTCATTCTCGGCAATGGGATCATCAACCGTTCGGCTCCGGTCATCCTCGAGGGAACCGGCACCAATACGGTAACCAACCCCGCGATCGACTACGCCGGCGGCACCAACAACGCGGACAACAGCGGCAAGCTCAAGTACGTACGAGTCGAGTTTGCCGGATTTGCAACCGCCCCGGACGCCGAGCTCAATTCGTTTACCCTTGCGGCGGTTGGGAGCGGCACCGAAATCGACTACGTCCAGTCGCTCAACGGACTTGACGATTCATTTGAGTGGTTCGGCGGCGCCGTCGATGCCAAGCACTTGGTCTCCTACAACTCGGGCGACGATCATTTCGATATCTCCGAGGGATACGTCGGGCGAATTCAGTTCGCGATCGCGTTCCAGCAGATCTCGGTGGTGCCGCGCGCGGCCGCCGGGAACGTATCGCAAGATCCCCAGGGAATTGAGAATGACGGCTGCAACGGCGCCAACTGCACCGCCGGCCAGAACTCGCTCCCCTACACCATTCCGCTGATCGCGAACTTCACCTTGGTCGGCCCGCCAGCCGGGGTGAACACCCAGGGGTCCGGCACCATCGGGATGATGCTCCGTCGGGGCACCGGCGGTTACTATGTGAACGGGATCGTGTCGCGGTGGGCCCGCGCGGCCGTCAGCCTGCGAGATCAAACGACCCTGGACCGGATCACTGGGACCGACCTCCTACTCAAAAACCTGTTGCTCGCCGAGAACGGCGTCAACTTCCAACCGCAGTCGGGAGCGACGATCCAGGGAACCGTCGACCTAACGGCCAACGCCCTGGAAGCCGCGACCGGCACCGCAGTCAGCCTCTTCACCGCCCTGCCGGCTGCTCCGACCGCTGCCGGCCTCGACTGGTCCCCAAGCGCAGCCTCACCCGCCCGGACCGGCGGCCTCGCCGCCTTTACCGGTGCGGTCGCAACGAAAGCCGGCACCTTCATCACCGCCACCGCCTATCGTGGCGCCGCCGACCCGAGTGGCCCGAAATGGTGGCAGGGCTGGACCAACTACGCGGAGAACTAGCCGAGTGCCAAGTGCCAGGCGCCGCCCCCCCAGACATCGGTTCCCGATGCTTTGGGTGGCCTTGGCACTCGCTCCGGTGCAAGTAGTCGATTCGATCTTTCCGCCTGCAGTCGAGCTGGCGCGGTTCCGGGCCTCGATCCCCGGGCCCGCGCCAGTGTCGTTCGAGGGGCCGTCGAGTCCGGCGGAGCTGGTCCGCCGGTTCACCG
>JAYVJS010000239.1:0-10174 GCA_043769075.1 Gemmatimonadota bacterium
CTTTGATCGCGTCTCGACCCTTCGCATAGTCCCCGCTCACCGACGGCAGCCCATCCCATTGCTCCCGCGGTACCCGGGCCGCCGCGGTGGCCGCCGTCGGCACGTCGAAGGAAACCACGTAGCTGGGCCGTTCCAAGTCAGTCGCACGGAGCAGCGCCGGCTGCCAGGAGCCAAGCTCAAAGTGATCGGCGGCCAATGCGCGGGCCATCCAACTTGGGACCGCCGAGTCAGCCTTGGTACCCCGGGAGACCGCGACCATGTCAAGACCGACCTCCCGGGCGTAGTCCTCGAACATCAGCTTGGCCAAGAGACTCTTCACCGTCCCGTGTTCGCACACGAACAGGACCGAACCACTCGGGGCAGCCTGCGGCTGCGCGAGCGCCGGCGCGGGAACGAGAATCCCACCGAACGCCACCAGGGCCAACCACAGATTCCTGCCACTCATAAGTCCCACCTCCCGTTTCCAGTGTACTCAGGAGGGGAGCCGAATGCCACGACCGGTTGAATCCGCTAGTTTCGGGAAGCCCCAAAAAGGAACCTCGATGATCCGCCTTCGCCTGGCGCTGCTGGTCGGCCTCGCCGGCTGTTCCAAGCCCGCCCTACCCACCGAGGGCTACGTCAATGCGCCCGGCGGCAAGATCTACTACGCCCGCATGGGTAACGGCCCCGGCACGCCGTTGATCGTGATCCACGGCGGCCCCGGCTCGGGCAGTTACTCAAACAAGCCGTTCGGCGCCCTCGGCGACGAGCGCCCGGTGATCCGCTACGACCAACTCGGCGCCGGGAAGGCGGACCACCCCACCGATACGACGCTCTTTACCGTCGAACGGGCCGTCCAAGAACTCCAAGCCCTCCGCGACGCACTCGGCTTGACCGACGTCCACCTCCTCGGTCAATCATGGGGCGCGATGCTGCTCGAGGCGTACATGGGATCACACCCCAAGGGCGTGAAGAGTGTCACCTTTCTGAGCCCACTCGTCACGACGGCCCAGTGGGAGCAGGACGCCGACTCGCTGATCAAGACCCTCCCCGATTCGGTCCAGCAGGCCATCAAAGTCAACGAAGCCAACCGCACCACCGACTCGCCCGCCTATAAGGCGGCCACCGAGGAGTACTATCGGCGCTTCGTCTTCCGAAAGCCGCTCCGGATTCCGGGAGCCGACACCGCAAGCAACGGAGACTTGGTCTACAATTACATGTGGGGCCCGAGCGAGTTCACCTCGACGGGAACCCTCAAGACATTCGATGGCACTGAGTGGCTCAAGGGGATCACGGTGCCGGCGCTGTTCATGGCGGGGGAGTTCGACGAGGCCACACCGGCGTCGACCGAGAAATTTTCGAGGCTGGTGCCCGGCGCCCAATTCACCATGATTCCAGGAAGCGGGCACGTGTCCCAGAACGACAACCCCGAGTTCATGCTGGCGGCGGTGCGCGAGTTCCTCCGGAAGGTCGAGGGGAAGTGAGCGGAGGCGGTGCTCGGCGCGCTGCCGGCCCAATCCGCCCGTGGGCATCACTAAACGAGAAAGGACTTCGATGCGCCCGAATCTTCCGTCGTGCTCGATCTCAGCCTCCGTCCGGCGAGCGGCGTGGTCGGCCTTGGTGCCCGCGGCGGTGTTCGCTCACGATCCCGCCAGGCCCGACCCCGACCGCCACGAGTTCGTGATCGAGAATTTTCGGTTCGAGCACGGGACGGTGCTACCCAGGACCGTGGTGGTCTACGGGACCTACGGCCGGCTCAACGCCGCGAAGACCAACGCCATTCTGCTTCCCTCGCATTACATGGCCGACCACCATGGGTACGACTGGCTGATCGGGCCCGGCGGCGCGCTCGACACCACCCGGAGCTTCCTGGTGATGACGGAGATGTTCGGGAACGGGCATTCTTCCTCGCCCAGCAACACGGCCGAGCCGTTCCACGGGCCCCGGTTTCCAGTGGTTGAGATTCGCGACAATGTCGAAGCCGTTCGCCGGCTCCTGACCGAGAAACTCGGCGTCAGTCATCTCCGCGCCATCATCGGGTTCTCGATGGGCGCCGAGCAGGCGTTTCAGTGGGCGGTGAGCCACCCGGACTTTGCGGATCGAATCGTGGCCACCTCAGGAACCGCCAAGTCCTGGCCCCACGGGATCGTCCGACTCGAGGCAGAGATCGCCGCCATCACCAACGACCCCGGGTTCAAGGCCGGTGAGTACACCGAGCAACCGAAGGTGGGCATTAAGCAATTCGGGCTAATCTGGGCCGGTTGGCTCTTTTCGCAGGAGTGGTGGCGGAGGGAACTCTGGCATCAGATGTCGACGCCGGAGACATCGCTCAACGACTTCGTCGACAATCTCGCTGCCAACTTCATTCCGGGGGCTGATGCCAACGACCTGATTCTCCAGGTCCGGACCTGGCAGGTCCACGATGTCGGGGCTACGCCCGGGTTTGGCGGAAGCCTGGCTCGCGCTCTGGGCGCCATCAAAGCCCCATTCCTCTACATGCCCTCGGCCACCGATCTCTATTTCCCGCTCACCGACGCCCGGTATGAGGCAACGCTCATGAAGACCAGCACCCTGGCACCGATTCCGTCCCTGTGGGGACACCCGGCCGGTGCCGGACTCGACCCCAAAGACCGGCGCTTTCTCAACGCGAGGATCAAGGCGTTCCTCGCCGTTCGTTAGGCCGCATTCTCGCCGGTCGTCGACGCCTGGCTTACCACGCCATCGCGTAGCGGGAGAAGTGTCCCACGTAGGAGGAGACGGTCAACGATCGGACCACCCCGTTCTGACGTCTAAACCGTTGCGGACGCGACAGTTGGCTGCACTGGCTGACCAGTTGTTCGACGAATCGTCAACAGTTCGGGCACCCATTGGCCGGCGTGCGACTCCATGCATGTTGGACGCGGGCCTCGGTGTTGAGACTCCCAAGCACCCGTCCTATAGCGAGGAACCCCGGCGCACCTAACAGAAATCCAACGCGAGACGAGATGGCACCAACTCCGATACGACTCGGCCGGATCAGCCTTACGGTCCTCCTGTTGGCCGCGGCCTGTCGCACCGCCAATGAACCGGTGGAGACCCTGGAATGGGCGTGCCCGGCGACCGGCGGTCTCACGATCACCGCGAGTACCCGCATCACAGCCACCTGCACGATTGCGGGTGATCTCATCATTCGCGGGTCGGCCACCCTGGCGGTCGACTTCACCGCCAACCCCGGGGCGGTCCTTTCGGTGCTCGGGAACGTCACCGTGGCGGGCAGCGGCATCCTTCGGATCCACGGCGGCACCTTCATCATCGCCAACGACCGGAACGGCCAGCGGACCATGCTGGCCCGGGACCGCGCCCAGATCCAGCTCGAAGGCATCAGCTTCCGAACGATCCCGTTAGGCGCCACCGGTACTGGTAGCCGCTACATGAACTATCTCGGACGCGACCAGGCACGGCTGGTCGTCAAGACCAGCCGGCTCGACCCACTGACCTCATGGCTCCTGGCGGCGTGTGTCGGCCAGTCGGGCATCGCGATGGTCAATTCGCGGCAACTCCCGACCGAGATCTATCCCGATGAGAGTTGCCAGCTCGACCTCCGAGGCCCCGAGACCGAAGCCGGGGTCTGGTTTCCCTCGCCCCCGGCGGCCACGATTACCCTGCCCGACCAGTCCGGCACCTACTCGTGGGAACTCAGCCGAGCCCAAGGAATCGACGCCGACTGGCGCATAACGATCGCCAACGCCCGGGTCGGGCTCGGGATGCTCTCCCGCCCGGGATCCCGGGTCACCATCAACGGACGGGGCACCCCCGTCACCGGCGAATTCAAGATCGGCTACTTCCTGGGCCCCGCCGATGGGGCGCTCGAGAACCTGGCCCCCGGACTACAGCAGGGTGTCGTCGGCGGCGGGCGCCTCACCATGAATCGGGTCCAACTGGGGCCGATCGCGTGGCAAATCTATGCCCTGGCCGGCGCCCACGCCTCGATCCGCCGGTCAATCATCAACGAGGTTGCTGTCGTGGGCGACGACGCCACGCTGGCGGTCGACAGCTCGCTGATTCAGTTGGCGGTGCTCGCCGCGCTGGGGCACCGGAGCACGCTGACCGTCAGCCGCTCCGAGCTGTGGAGCCAATCGATTGAAGCCGATTTCGATGGGAAGGTCGTTCTGACCAACAGCACGGTCTACGGAAGCCTCTTCGTGACCCGGGACCCGGCGTCCCAGATTCAAATTCTGGGCGGGGCGTTCCGCCCTAACCCGTCCGGATGCTCACAGGCGACCATGGTCGACATCGCGACCGGTCAACCCCGCTGCAATCCGTTCCGGCCACCGGGACCACCGGAGCGCACCGGGCCCGGCTCGGCGTCGTGCCAGGGAACGACCGGCTGCTCGTTCTGAGCAAGGGCTGACCGGCCGTTCCGTCTCCATTCAGGGAGCCGACGAATAACGGCGCCAGGTAAACCCCATCCGTTTGGCTCCGGAGTTCTGGATCGGTGTAACGACGCCTAACGAGCCGTCCGGTAGAAACACCATTGGTAAATACTCGCCGGCCGGCTCGCGCACCCCATCGGCGCCGAAGCCCGGCAGCATGAAGCTCTCGAACTGGAACGGCGGGGCCATCGCCACCGCCGGCGCCGCGCTGTCGGCTCCAACCCGGATCAAAGCCAGGTTGGCGTGGAGAGCCGGGCCCTGACCCGTCATCCAGCTGGCCGCAAGTTCTCCAGGGCCGCGCGCGACAAGGTAGGGGTAATACGGGATCGCATCCGAGCTTGCGATCTTCCAACTCCGCCAAGTAGCGCCCCGGTCGGCCGATCGGCCAAGCCAGACGTCTTTGTCCTTGGCCCAAAGGGAGTAGAGGGCGCCGGCGGAGTCCCATGCCAACGGTTCAACCCAGTGGGGCTGGACGCCGGGGTCGAATCGCCTCGGTGTTACCGTCGTATCCCACATCAGCCGGAACGTGATGCCGCCCGGTCCCGGGTGGCGCGCCCAGGTGGCGCCCCGGTCGGTGCTCACCGCGACGAGGTCGACGCCGGCGTGGTACGCCAAGTTCGCGGCCGAGGGCGGAATCATCCGGACCGCCACTTCGCCGTGCGGCCCCACCGCGAGGTGGCTCGATCCGCCCTGATCGTTCACTCGGCCCAGGTCCTTCCAGGTGCGACCAGTGTCCGCGCTTGAGACTTGCCGGACCCCGGCGCCGTCATTCCAGATCGCGTGCACCGTTCCGTCAGGCGCCGCCTCGATCCAGGGCCGGTCGACCAGGTCGTTCTTGGCGACCTGGGTCCACTTCCAGGTGGCGCCGATGTCGTGACTGACGGCCACCTGAATGCTCACTCCCCGGAAGGTGGTCCGGCTGAACACCAGGGTGATCAGATACACGGTACCGTCGGGCCCTACCGCGAGATCAGAGTCGGAATTGCCGAGGGCGCCGTCCGCCGCGGTCCCGACATCGAGTTTGGCCCATGTGGCACCATTGTCGGTGCTTTTCCAGACCGGCGGGATAGTGTCCCAATACCCGGTGGCAAAGAGGGCGCCGCTTGGATGGCGCACCACCATTGGTTCGCGGGCCAGGGCATCGAGATGGTCGACGGAGTCGGCCAGGACAAGCCGGGTCGGGGCCGCAGGCAGTGGTGGCGCGGCGGACCTCCCGCAAGCCGAGGCCATGACCAGCAGGGCAACCGCACAACGGGCACAAGTCATCGAAGCTCCATTTCGGGGGTTGAGGCCTAGCTCCTGCGAAACAGTCCGATCAGCGCCGCGATGTCCCGGTCGGACCAGCCCCGCGCCGTCGCGTCTGCCAACAGCCGCTCGGCCGCACTCGTCAACGGCAACTGGGCTCCGGTCTCCCGACCCACGGCGTCGATCAGGCCAAGATCCTTAGCATAGAGCCGAAGGGCCGCCCCGGCTTCGAAGTTATCGTTGAGGACTCGGCCGAGGGTCCGCTCGAGCATCTTTGACTGCCCGAAGCTCACCTTCATCACCTCACCAACTGCCGTGAGGTCAAGTCCGGCACGCTCCGCAAACGCCAGCGCCTCCGCGGCCGCCGCGCCGTGCACGAAGGTCAGCAGTTGGTTCACCAGCTTCGTGAGCGAGCCGGCACCGACGTCGCCCATCCGGACCACCGTTTTGCCGTACGCCCGCATCACCGGCCCGGCCCGCTCGAAGGTCTCGGCCGAGCCTCCCGCCATGATCGTCAAGGTTCCCTGCTCCGCCCCCTCGGGCCCGCCACTGACCGGCGCATCAAGGAAGCCGATGCCCTTGGCGCCGAGGCCGGTGCCGATTTCGCGGGCCAGGTCGGGGCCGATGGTGCCGTGATCGATCGCTACCGATCCGGGGCAGGCCCGGTTGGCAACACCATCCGGGCCGAGGAACACCTGGCGCGAGGTCTCGACTTGGTCGAGGCAGGCACAGACCACATCAGCTTCCGCGGCGACATCGCCCGCACTGCCTAACACCCGGGCGCCCGCCGCTCGAAGCCCATCGGCTTTGGCGGCGGTCCGGTTGAAGACCAGGAGGGGAAACCCAGCCTGGAGCAGATTGTGGCACATCGGGAGCCCCATCCGGCCCAGACCGATGAACCCGACGACCGGGAGCGGCTCAGCCATCGGTGACACACCCCTCCGACGCCGGCCCCACCGCCCTCGCGTACTTGAGCAGGACGCCGTGGGTGGCCTTGAGCGGTGGCGCCCGCCACGCGTCCCGCCGGCGCTGCCATTCAACCGGGTCGACCGCGGCACTCAGAGTGCGGGTCGTGGCGTCGATCGCGATCCGGTCGCCGTCGTGGACCAACGCGAGCGGCCCGCCCTCCTGCGCTTCCGGAGTCACGTGCCCCACCACGAAGCCGTGAGTGCCGCCGGAAAACCGGCCGTCGGTGATCAACGCCACCGAACCGCCAAGCCCCGCACCCATGATCGCCCCGGTAATCGAGAGCATTTCAGGCATCCCGGGGCCGCCTTTCGGCCCTTCGTAGCGGATCACCACCACGTCGCCGGGTTTCACGGCTTTCTGCTCCAACGCGACCATCGCATCTTCTTCGGCGTCGAACACCCGGGCCGGGCCTTCGAATCGCATCCCTTCCTTGCCGGTGATCTTGGCCACCGCTCCGTCGGGCGCCAAGTTGCCGCGGAGAATCTCGATGTGGCCGGTCGGCTTGAACGGGCGGTCGATCGGCCGGATCACGTCCTGGCCCGTCGTGAGACCGGGAAGTTCGGCCAGGTTCTCCGCCACCGTCCGGCCCGTGACCGTCCGGCAGCTCCCGTCCAGCAGGCCCAGCTCGAGGAGATACTTCATGACCGCGGGCGTGCCCCCGACGTGGTGGAGGTCCTCCATGACATACCGCCCGCTGGGCTTCAAGTCCGCGAGGAACGGAACCCGGTTGCTCACCGCCTGGAAATCATCGATCGAAAGCGCCACCCCGGCCGACCGGGCAATGGCCAGAAGGTGGAGCACCGCGTTGGTGGAACCGCCTAACGCCATCACGAGGACCATTGCATTCTCGAAACTCGCTCGGCTCAGGATCTGGCGGGGGGTCAGCCCGGTTTCGAGCAGGCCGCGGAGCGCCGCCCCGGCCCGGAGGCACTCGGCTTGCTTGAGCGGATCGGTGGCCGGAGTCGAGGAGCTGTACGGCAGCGTCAGGCCCAACGCCTCCGCCGCGGTGGCCATGGTATTGGCGGTGTACATCCCCCCGCAGGCGCCGGCCCCGGGACAGGCGTGACGGACGACGGCGTCGACCGACGCTTGGGTCCGAGTCCCGCCCAAAAATTCGCCATAGCTCTGGAAGACCGAGACAATGTCGAGCTTCTCGCCGGCATGGTGGCCGGGCCGGATGGTGCCGCCGAAGATCATCAGCGCCGGCCGGTCGAGCCGGACCATCGCGATCAACGACCCCGGCATGTTCTTGTCACACCCCGGAATCGCGATCAGCCCGTCGTACCACTGGGCCGACATGATGGTTTCGATCGAGTCGGCAATGACCTCGCGGGACGGGAGCGAGTAGCACATCCCTTCGGTACCCATCGAGATCCCGTCGCTCACGCCGATCGTGTTGAACCGCATCCCGAGCATCCCCGCCGCCACGACGCCTTCCTTGACGAGGTCGGCCAGGCCGAGGAGATGCATGTTGCAGGGGTTGCCATCGAACCACATGCTGGCAACGCCGACCTGCGCCTTGTCCAGGTCCGATTCGGTCAAGCCGGCGCCGAACAACATGGCCCGGGAGCCGACCTGGGCTCGGGCCTGGGTCAAACGAGAGCTGTACCGATTGAGAGCCACGGAAAGCCTCAGGAGTTCTTGATCTTGAGCAGCTGGCGCGCTTCCGCCGGCGTCGCGATCTCGCGCTGGAGTTCTTTGGCCAGTCGAACGGCTCGCTCGACCAACTGGACGTTGGTGGCCAGCACCTTGTGGGAATAGTAGATGTTGTCCTCGATCCCGACCCGGCAATGGCCGCCTATGATCATGCCGAGGGTCGTCACCGGAAGCTGGGCCCGCCCCACCCCGATGCAACTCCACTTGGCCTCGGTCGGCAACAGATTCATCAAGGTCAGCATGTTCTGGGGGGTAAACGAGAGCGCGTTCTGGACCCCGAGCACGAAATCGAAGAACGGCGGATCATCAATCAGCCCCATCTTCCAAAGCCGGGTCCCGGCCTCGATATGGCTTGCGTCGAAACACTCGATCTCGGGCCGGACCCCATACTCCTTCATTTTGGCGGCCCAATACTCGGCGTAGTCCGTCCGATTGATATAGGGCCCCTGGGGGAAATTGACCGACCCGACGTTCAAGCTCATCATGTCGGGCTTGAGGTCCACCATTCGAATCCGGCCTTCCCGGTCGTCGAGCCCCCAACCGGTCGACATCTGGACGATCAGCGTGGTGTGTTTTCGAAGACCCTCCAGGACCTTGGCGAAATAGTCGTAGTCAAGACAGACCTTCTGATTCTTGTCGCGGGCGTGGTAGTGGAGAATCGAGGCACCGGCCTCCCAACATTGGATCCCGGTTTCAATCACCTCATCGGCCGTAACCGCGACGTGAGGGGTGTGCTCCTTGGTGGCCACCGGCCCATTCGGCGCCACGGTAATGATCAGCTTATCCATTGCACCGCCTTAATTCGGGATGGTCGAGAACGGCGAAGCCGGTGAGCTTTCTTTCGCCGACACTGTTCACAAGCTGGAGATCGACGCGGCACCGATTGGGAATCCCGTCGACCCCCACCTCCGACACGACACCGCCGGCCGTGAGAACTTCGTCGGGGTACGTGATCGCCACAAACCTGACCTCAAGATCGCGGACCGCATCCTGCGGAATCCACTCCGTCAACGCCCTGGCCACGTAGGCAGAGCCAAGCATCCCGTGCATGAAGACATCGGAGTACCCGGCTCGTTTGGCAAACGCGGAATCAATGTGAAGGGGGACGTGGTCGCCCGACCCACCGGCGTAGAGCGCTAGGGTAGCCCGGGACAACGGCGGTAGCGTCAGGGACGGGATCGGGTCTCCGACTCGCGGCGGCGTCATCCGTTCCTCACAACCAAGAGGTTCTTGACGTGGGCCACGAGGCGGTCGCCATCGCAGTTGGTGAAGTCCGACTCGAGGACCGCAAACTCAAGCGCCCCGCCCTTTTTGACGATCACGTCGGTCAGAACGCGGGTGACCCGGATCCGGTCGCCGGCGCAAATCGACTCGAACGATTTGAGTTGCATCTCGCCATGGAGAACCCGCTCGGTCGGGATCCCGATTTCGGCCAGAAACCCATGACCGCGCGGGTCATCAGCCAGCAGACAGTAGGCAAAGGTCAGCGGCGCCAGGATCGATCGATAGCCGGCCGCCTTGGCAGCCGCCTCATCGAGATAAACCGGGCGGGTTTCGCCGATGGCCTGGGCCAGGAGTCTGAGCCGGCCCTTCTCGACCTCACAGATCCACGGATCCCAGGTCTTCCCAATTTGTGCGCGATCAATCATTGGTCTGCTCCGTCAGCGGAAAATGAGCCCCATGATGCCGGAAGTCCATTCTCTTTTGAACTGCCGACCCAACCGCCGAATGAGCGGGGTGCAAGGGCTGGGGTCACCACCTTGTAGCCCACCGCCGGCGGGTGGTATACTCGGGTGGCGTCGTTCCCAACGACACCAACACCTCTATCCGTGAGGTTGCAATGGAATTGTCGCTCCCGGCCCGCTTCTCGGTAACCTTTCTCCTGGCGGTTAGCGTTGGTTGCGAACCGTACC
>JAYVJS010000240.1:0-5126 GCA_043769075.1 Gemmatimonadota bacterium
GGTGAACCGCCCGGTGCTCGGATCATAGTACCGGTTCCGCTTGTAGGCCAACCCCGCCCGATCGGTCTGATTCTGAATCAGCCCCCCGCGCCACTCATCCGGTACATCCGGATACGACCCGCCCCAGGTCTGGAACCCCGCCCCCGTCCGCTTACTGGCCCAGGACCTCGTCCAACACCCCGCCCCCGCCGCCGTCTTACAATCCGCCCCCGCCCCCGTCGGCCGGAGGAACCCCTCATACTGCCCCCGAGCATCAACGATCGGCACCCGGCCCGCCGAGTCGTGGAGCGCCAGCGGACGATCGAGATCGCGGCCATGGATGTACCCCACCGTGCCGTAGAACCGGCTGGTCCCGCCGTACGTCACCAGATCCAGGTTGTCGGCCGCGGCGCCGGGCTGGCGGAGTTCATAGAGCAGCTGATCGCCGTCCCACATGAACCGGTCGATCACATCGCGCCGGTAGGTCTCGGTTGAGAGGTCGAATCGCCGTTCCCGGGCCAAGACCCGGCGGCCCAGGGCGTCGTACCAGTACTCCTCCCACGCCCCACTGCTTGGGGCGGTGATGTAGGTCAAGCTCAGGTCGGGACCGTAGGCACCTAACGCGAGCCGCTGGACCACCCGGAGCTTGTCATCCGCGCCGTAGTAGTCGCGCTCATAGCTCCAGGTGGCCACCTGGCTGGTGTTCCCGCCCCGATAGGTGTGGGTGGTCTTGAGGTGGACGTTGCCGGACCCGTCGTAGCTGAGCGCGGTGGTGTCGGGGTACCGGCTGGTGGCCGTGAGCGGGACCGGCACCGTGCCAACCCGCAGGGTGAGCCGGGCGTGGAGATCGTCATAGAGGTACCCAGCAAGGCTCCAGCGTCGGCCGACCAATCTGAGGAGAAAGGCATCGCCGCGTTACCGCGAAGCAGCCTCAGGAAATGCCGACCACACGGTAAACGGTGCCATGCTAACCTCAGCCGCCGGCGCCCTCTCGCTGAGTTTGTTGACGGCAGCCGTTTCAGTGCCAACGAGCCTAAGTACTTCGATCGAACGCAGCAGGTCGGGGCTTATCGCGACAAAGCTGGGTTGGCCTCGCGGGCATTCAACGCCAGGAGCTGCCACGGAACCGCGGCTGGACCCCTCGTTGGTGAAGGTCGACCGAAACGCCACTGGGCTCCGGGAGGCCGCAAGGTTGCCCTGGCCGAGTCCCGTCTCGCACCGGGACCATGATCTCGTACTCGCTGGTGATGGAGTGGCCGCATTTCCGCAAGATTCGAGTATCGCTGGCCTTTGGCGGCGACTCCCGGGGTCGAGCCGCCGGATAAGGTCAAGGCGGAGGCGCGGAAGCCTTAACAGCGATCGGTCGGGCGATGCTTACGGTCCAGACCGCCACGCCAGTCTCGCTCGCCGAGGCAAAGGCTAGCGCAGCTCCGTCTGACTTCCAAACCAGAGGGGCAGACGGCACGCCTTCGAAGGCGCCTGCAGCTTGCACCCTCAGGCGAGTCGAGCCCTGGGCAAGAACGTGGTCATCCCTGCCGTCGGGCCGGATAACCCGAAGCTCGCCAAAAAACACCTCAGGGCCGCTACTACCGTCCAAAAGAGCGGGTAGTTTGACGTTCGTTCGGCCCCGGGCAATGTAGGCGATCCACTCGCCTGTGGGGCTCCACACCGGATCGTACCCATTGACAAGGGCCCCTGGAGTAAGGTCCGTTGGGCTGAGCACGACGATTTCAGGCGGGCTCGAATCGGGAATGCCAGAGGCACTCCTTGTCGCAACAACCATCCGGCGCTGTTGTGGGTCCGATGATGGAGCGGAAACCACTTTTCGATCAGGAATAGAAAAAACTACGCGCCCGTCGCCTCCCGACGGTGGAACCAGGAAGATCGCATCGCCCGATCGACGACCTCCGTTCGGCTGGGCTCGCAAGGCCGAGACAAACACCAGGGATTTCTGATCGGGCATCCAGGCAGGCCAATGCGGATCAGTCCCCGCTGGCAATGAAACATCTAATACCGCTCCTTTCGCGAATTGCCACCGCACCAAGCGGCCGTCCGATACCAGGATCGCCTCGGAACCATCCGGCTTTCCCCGGATGCCGCCTTGATCGACCCGCGCCTTGCACGCCGGCGTACCCCACCCTCGACGAAGCACGGCAACTGAATCGGCCCGAACGGAGTAGATACTCGATCGAGAACAGGATCCGATTGCTCCGTCTTCAATCCGCCACAGTGACTCACTGACAACGACAAGACCCACAGCCTCGCCTGGCCACGCCGACGGCCAGGCTGAGGGAACGTATTTCGAACCAGGCGGAATTGGGAGGTCTACGGGCCCGCCGCAGGCACCCGCGCCCACCAAGACTGCGGCCACTGCCGTTCTCAGTACGGCTGAGTAGGTCAGCGCAGCGATACGCGGTTCGGTTTGCACTAGGGATGTTCCTTTTCTTTGGCCTTCTGTTTCTCAGGGCGCGGCGCCAGCCCCAACTCTCCCCTTATCGTATTCTCCCATCGAATCGTGCAATCGTGCGCCACTTCCCCCTTACCGCAGGCGATGCCGGTGCCCCTCGCGTCAAGCGCTTGACCAGCCTCAACAAACTCGTGACCAAGGCGGACTAGCAAATCGTCTCCGTCGAACTTCTTGTCATCTACCCAGATGTCCGCGTTGAATATGTTTGCCTGGAAGTAACCGCCGTCGTTCTGGGACACAAGCATCTCGGGGCAACTACGGCTGCAACCGGTGGCTCGAAGGTCGACGTTGCGATTTCTGTGCAGAGCAAGAATGATTCGCTTGGCGGTAGCTGATCCAGCCATGAGACGGCTGTAGGAACCATAGATCTCTTTTCCGATTGTCACATCCAAACCAAACGGATCCGAGAAATTGACCGGATCGCCACTTGCAAACCCATAGACATTGGTCCCCCCCGCGATCCCAATCGGATCGACCTGGGTGAACCGCCCGGTGCTCGGATCATAGTACCGGTTCCGTTTGTAGGCCAACCCCGCCCGATCGGTCTGATGCTGAATCAGCCCCCCGCGCCACTCATCCGGCACGTCCGGATACGACCCGCCCCAGGTCTGGAACCCCGCCCCGGTCCGCTTACTGGCCCAGTTGATCGTCCAACACCCCGCCCCCGCCGCCGTCTTACAATCCGCCCCTGCTCCGGTCGGCCGGAGGAACCCCTCATACTGCCCCCGAGCATCGACGATCGGCACCCGGCCCGCCGAGTCGTGGAGCGCCAGCGGACGATCGAGATCGCGGCCATGGATATACCCCACCGTGCCGTAGAACCGGCTGGTCCCGCCGTAGGGCGAGGTATCGAGATTGTCGGCCGCGGCCCCGGGTTGGCGGAGTTCATAGAGCAGCTGATCGCCGTCCCACATGAACCGGTCGATCACATCGCGCCGGTAGGTCTCGGTCGACAGGTCGAATCGCCGTTCCCGGGCCAGGACCCGGCGGCCCAGGGCGTCGTACCAGTACTCCTCCACGCCCCACTGCTCGGGGCGGTGATGTAGGTGGAACTCAGGTCGGGGCCGTAGGCGCCTAACGCCAGCCGCTGGACCACCCGGAGCTTGTCATCGGCGCCGTAGTAGTCCCGCTCATAGCTCCAGGTGGCCACCTGGGTGGTGTTGCCGCCCCGATAGGTGTGGGTGGTCTTGAGGTGGACGTTGCCGGACCCGTCGTAGCTCAGCGCCGTGGTGTCGGGGTACCGGCTGGTGGCCGTGAGCGGGACCGGCACCGAGCCGACGCGTTTGGTGAGCCGGGCGTGGAGGTCGTCATAGGTGCTCCGCTGGGGTTGCGGGGCGCCGGGTTCGTTGGTGGTCCGGCTGAAGTACTGGTTCTCGAACCCGTCGGCCCGGAATTCCTCGAACCGCTGCTCGGTCGGGGTGGTGTAGGTCGCAAAGGAGGCGACCAAGCCGCCCTGGCCGGCGTAGTGGTAATTCGTGGTGTTGTTCTGCTCCAAGTAGAGGCCGGTGTACTGCGACACCGTCTGCTTGCCCTGGGCGTCGAGACCATAGCTCGCTTGGAGCGTCGGCGTGCCGCTTCCGAGTTGGAACACTTTCCGGTTCTTGATCCGGCTGTCGTGGTCGAAGGTCCACTCCTCCTTGACCCCGACGGCGCCGCCCACCGAGGGGCGGGTTTCCAGCCGGATTTGGCGGCCGGCCGCATCGTCGGTATAGATGTATTGCTGGCCCCGAAGGTCGACCACTTCATCCAAGGCCCCGGTCCCGATGTTATAGCGCGCAATGGCGCTATCGCGGGTGGCGAGGGCCTCGACGTTGTAGAGGTTGCTCGGGTGCTTGAGCACCCGCCGCCGGCCCAGGGAATCGTACCGAAGCGTCACTCCGTACTTGTGGGTGTTGAAGTGCACCGTGCCGGTATAGGTCCGGAGCCGGAGGCTGTCGGTTTCGAGCCAGCCGCTCTTGGTGTAGCTCCGCTTGACCTGGGCGTAGGTATTGTTGGCGGTGAGGATATTGCCCACCCCGTCATAGGTGAACCGCGCCGTATCCGCCGCGAGTCGGAGGCCGGAGCCATTGTTCGGATACATCGGAAAGGCGTAGCGACAGTCGGCCCCCACACAGCTCGAGGCCGCATAGTCGACCTGGGGGGTGATGGCCGTCAGGAGGCGGTTGAGGGCGTCGTACTGGCGAGTCAGTTGATAGGCCCGACCGGTTTGCTGGGTGGTGAGATTGCTGGCCGCATCGTAGGTGTAGGTCGTCATGGCCCCGCCAGCCCGCTGGGTCCGTTTCCGGCCCACATCGTCGTAGCTGTAGATCGACTGGATGTCGACCCCGGTCGAGTCGGGCGTGGCCGAGGCCAGGTGATCGAGCAGGTTGCCTTCGCGGTCGTAGACGGACGTGGTGGTCGTCGTCACGCCGGGCAACGTGATCACCGCGCCGGTGCCGGGGGTGGTATACGAGGTGGTGGGCCCAACCACAAGGGTTTGCTTGAGGCGGCCACGTCGGTCGTAGATATTGGTGGCTGTTTGTTTGAGGCCGACGGTCTGCAAGGAATCCGTAGGCGTGACCGCCACGGAATCGCGGCCGTACCCGTAATTGGTGAAGGTCGACCGGAACGCCATCGGGCTCCGGGAGGCCGCGAGGTTGCCCTGGACGTCATAGATGACGCTGTCGACCCCGACCACCCC
>JAYVJS010000241.1:0-9003 GCA_043769075.1 Gemmatimonadota bacterium
GCAACGTGATGTAGTTGAATATCATCGACAACACCAGCGCCGCGGCCAAAGCCTGGACGCCCGACGCCAACCCAACACCGATACAGGTAAAGATGTACAACGTGTCGCGGGTGTCGGCCAAGTTGTTCCGAAACCGGACCGCCGCCACAATCCCCGTCAAGCTGAACGCCAAGGCCGTGCTGTTTCGGACGATGACCACCACCCCCGCAATCGCCACCGCCAGCACGATCATGGTCTGGACCATGCCCTGATCGAAGCCCTTTCGGCGCCGCTCGGCCATGTAGACCCACGACGTCGGCATCATCAGTAGAAACGCCCCCAGCATGGCAATGGCCATGTCCAACGTGGTGCCCCACGACAACTGACTCGTCGATCCCGCCGAGTCAAACAGGTTGCCCTTCATCAGCTGGGCCAGCCGTTCGCCCGAGACCATGGATCGCGCCTCGGGCACCCAATACAGCACCACCCCCGCCACCGCCACAAGCAGGACGTAGTAGGCCGTCAGGGTCGAAAAGGGGTGCTCGGCCGGATAGGTCACCCGGTCGACGATCCGCTGGGCGGTGGTTCGATCCGGCGGAGCGACCGGTCCGCCGGCCGCCGACGGAGGTCCCGCCATTTGAATGCTTGTCATAGTGTGTCGTCTGACCAAAGTTGGTGGGCGCCCGGAAAGTTCCCTGTCCCTGCCGCCAGAACCTACGACCAAGGGTACGCTGCTGGAAGCGGTTCGGATCTGGGAACCCGACTCAACAACCGGGGCGGGCCGCCCGTATTCCTTCTAACTCGTTACCCCAGAAAGCGGAACCATGAACCTCACCGGATTGGCCCTCGCGGCCGTTACACTCATCGCCAGCCCCCTCTTGGCTCAAAAACCCGACTTTTCGGGCACCTGGAAGCTCAACACGGAGAAGAGCGACTCGATCCCGGCTCGGCCCCCCGGTGGGGGTGGCGGCCCCGGTGGACAACGGCCGGGCGGGATGGGTGGCGGGATGGGCGGGATGCGTCCGAGCGAGTTGTTCATCACCCATTCGGACAGCAAGATGGTGATCGAGCAGAAGATGGCCGAGCGAACGACACTCTTGACCTACTACCTCGACGGCCGTGAGAGCAAGAACGCCGGCATGCGGGGCGCCGAAATGGCCACCAAGTCCACCTGGATGGAGAATGCCATCGTCACCGACGGCGAGAACACCTTCACGACGCCGATGGGTGAGATGACGATCAAGACCCACGAGGTTCGGAGCATGAGTGAGGACGGGAAAACGATGACCATCGTGTCGACCGTGACGTCGCCCCGCGGAGAGATGACCCGCAAGACAGTGTACGACAAAGCCTAGATCGACGCGCAAAACGGCCTGGCACAGAGATGTTCGGGGTGACAGGCCCGGCCAATGAAAGAGCCAGCGGTCGGGATTGAACCGACGACCGCTCGATTACGAATCGAGTGCTCTACCACTGAGCTACGCTGGCGACAACGGAAAGCAATGTCCTGCGGAACCACTCAATGCCCTGACTCGGACTCGAACCGAGATGCCTTTCGGCACTACCCCCTCAAGATAGCGTGTCTACCAGTTTCACCACCAGGGCGCGGTGGACATATATAGGCGGTAACCGAACCGAGGTCAACTTCCTCTCCGCCATTGACTTACCGATACCCGAGGGCAAACGAAAAGACCGCCGACCGGGGAAGACCCGGCTCAAAGGCTACCGGCACGTTGTTGACCACGTCGGGGTTGAGGAAGGCCGACCCGATGTAACGCTTGTTCCCCAAGTTCTGGACGCTGATCGAGCCCCGAAGGGTGGCGCCGCCGCCGATGGCGATCGGGCGATCGAGTCCGATGGCGGCACTGATGAGGGAGTACCCCGCGATTGGTACGGCGTTCGCGTCGTCGGCAAAGTACGGCCCAACCCCCTGGAGACCCACCTGGCCGCGGACCCCTCGCCATCCCTTCGGAGCCAGACCCAGGGTCAATCCGTACATCGTTCTCGGAACCCCGACCACTTGGTTCCCGGAATAATCGGCAAACCGGCCTTGCTTCGCCGGATCGTAGTGGACGGAATCAACCAGATACGTCGAGTACTGGTGGTCGGACAGGCCGAGCATCCCCTGGACCGAAATCCCGGACCGCAAGTTCAGATTGAGGCCCAACTCCGCCCCGTTCCGCCTGGCCTTCCCGGCCGTGAAGTAGAATCGCCCGCCCCGGTACGGAACGATTTCATTGGTGACCTTGGTGTGGTAGAGCGCGAAATCATAGCTCAGATCGCTCACGGCGCTCTCGCCGCCAAACGTCACCAACTGCTTGGTGCCGACCTCGTACGTGGTCGACCGGATCGGCTCGAGCAGCGGGTTGATCGCCAGCACCGTATCCTGGCCGAAGGTGCCGGCCGGGTCGGTTTCGTTCCCGGCCGGCGCCTCGACCCCTCCGCCAATATTGACATAGAAGGAATGGGACGGCCGAAGCCGGTAGTTGAATCCGAGCTTTGGAGTGACCCGCGAAAAGACTTTGTCGTCGTTCAATTTCGGATTGATGAAACTCTCAGCGTAGTAGCTGATGGCGTCCCGGCGGGCCCCGAACGACACCCCGAGTTTCTGATTCCAATCCACTTCGGCCTGGACGAAAACGCCCAGGTTGTTGGCACCCTCCCGCCTGTTATCCCGTAGGGTTGGCCCCCGGTTGCCGTCGGCCGTCAACGAATAGAACAGGATCGCCCCGTCCTGATAGGCCTCGTCGATCCCGGTGAGCAGTCGAAGCTCGGTGGTGGTCCCGAGTCTGGCGTTTCGGGAATACACCACGTTGCCGCCGACATGATACCGAGTGAAATCCCGAAAGGTGCCCCGTTCGGAGCGCTGGAGGAATTTGGGATTGACGTACAGCATGCTCGATAGGGTACCCGACGAGCCGAATTGGTGCTGAAGGCTCGCCCCAAGCCGGCCCTGGCGGTTGTGCCGCCGTTCCAGCCGGGTCAGATAGGTGCTATTCGGTTGGGCCGGATCGGCGTCAACTTGGGCTTGGGTGAGCGGTCCGGGAATGCTGAAAGCGTTATCCGTCGCCACCAGGAAAACGCCGACCTGCGTCGCGGCACCGACCGCGCGGACCAGCGTCGAATTGAGAAGCCAGCGGCGGGCCGCCGAATTTCCCCGCCACCCATCGAAAACGGTGCGGGTCACGGTGGCCGCCAGCCGCGAGTCGCCGAGCGGAACGCCGAACCGCCCCGAGTACTTCTCGAACCCAAAACCGCCCATCCCAAACTCCGCCTCCCCGAACCCCTTGGTGAAGTCCGGCACGGTCGAAAGGGCCACCACGCCGCCGGCCGCGTTCCCCCAAAGACTGCTCGCGTTGGACCGAATGACCTCGATCCGCTGGGCCGCCGCAAGGTCGATCCCATCCATGGAGGTCCGGCCATCCGGCTCCGTTTCGGGGAACCCATCGAGCAACACTCGGATGCCCCGTGAGGTACCCGAGTTCGAACGGTCGCCCGCCCCCCGAGCGCCGAAACCCCGAATCACCAGCCGAACATCTCCGGTCCCATACCGGGACTGGGCCACCACTCCCGGTACCATCCCCAACGCCTCCTCGAGGCCAAACCCCCGCCGGCCAAACCAGGCCTGATTGCCGAGGGTCGTCGTCGCAAGGGGCGTGGCATACGGGCTCGAGCTTTGCCTCGCTGCCGTCACGGTGAGGGTCGGAAGGATCCTCACCGTGTCCTTCGCAATGGAATCCTGCTGGGCAGCGGTCGATCCGAAACCAGCCAGGGTCAGTCCGAGAAAACCGGCTGCTCGACGAACAGCACCTCGAACAGGTGGAACCCGCGCCATGAGAACTCCCCCAATGATGAAAACCGGCCGCCCCGCAACCGCTTAAAGTAGCGTACGGCCTCGGGCCTCTCAACGTTGACGAACGGCCGCCCGTATGACAACGGTTCCCCAATCAAATTCGCTGGATTCACTCTACCTTGAGGCCTGTCATGGGTCGGATCCCGTTCCTCCTGTTGTTTGTAGCGGCCTGGCCCCTTCAGCCTGCCGCCGCCCAGACTCCCCAAGCCCAGGACTCAGCCACCCTGGCAAGTTTCCGGTGGCGTCTCATAGGGCCCGCCAACATGTCCGGCCGCGTCACCGACATCGAGGGCCTGCCAAGCCCCTCGCGGACCTTCTACGTTGCCGCTGCGGCCGGGGGCATTTTCAAGACCATCAACGGCGGGACCACCTTCCAAGCCCTGTTCCAGAACGAACGGTGCGCGGCCATGGGCGACCTGGCCATTTCACCGGCCGACACCAATACCATCTACGCCGGCACCGGCGAGGAAGACTCGCGCAACTCGATCTCGCCGGGCTGCGGCATCTTCAAATCGACTGATGGTGGCCACACCTGGAAGTACAGCGGCCTCCGAGATACCCGGCACATCTCCCGGATCATAGTCGACCCCCGAAATTCCAACGTGGTCTGGGTCGCCGCGCTCGGTGCCGCTTGGACGAACAGCAAGGAACGCGGCCTCTACCGATCGATCGACGGAGGTCAAACCTGGGCCCTCGCCAAATTCGTCAGCGACAAGGCAGGATTCATTGATCTCGCCATGGATCCATCCAACCCCGATGTGATGTTCGCCGCCAGCTGGGAACGGCTCCGGGGGCCCTACTTTCTAAAGAGCGGCGGCCCCGGAAGCGCTCTCTGGAAAACGACCGACGGTGGAAAGACCTGGAACGAGGTAGTGGGTGGGGGTTTCCCGGAGACCATGAAGGGCCGAATCGGCCTCGCCATCGCCCCTTCTAACGCCAAGGTGGTTTATGCCTTGGTCGAGGCCGACACCGCCGCCAATCCGAAACCGGAAAAGGGGAAACCTGCTCAGACCCGCCCCTCGGGGCTCTATCGCTCTGCTGACGGGGGGACCAGCTGGACCAAGATGGCGCCGAACAACGTCCGCCCCTTTTACTACTCCCAAGTCCGGGTCGATATCAAGAACCCTGACCGGGTCTATTGGTCCTCGACCCCGGTCAACTTCTCCGACGACGGCGGGAAGACCGTCCGGAGAGCGACTGAGGGCATTCACGTCGACCACCACGCGATGTGGCTCGACCCGGCCGACGAAGACCATTTCGTGGTCGGCAATGACGGCGGGGTAGCCCAAACCTGGGACCGGGGCGGCAACTACGATTTCCTGAACAGTTTCGCGATCGGCCAGTTCTACGCGGTCAGCTACGACCTCGCTGTGCCGTACAACGTCTGTGGCGGCCTCCAAGACAACGGCTCCTGGTGTGGCCCAAGTCGCCGGAAGAGCGGCCCGATCACCAACGCCATGTGGCACACCTTCAACGGCGGTGACGGCTTCTACACGGCCCAGGACCCGACCGACCCCAACGTCGTCTATGGCGAATCGCAGGGTGGGAACATCGCCCGCTATCAATGGAATACCGGCGAACGCACCAGCTTCCCGAAACCAAATTGGCGAGCCCGGGCCACCGGCTGGGACGACTCCGTTTTCGTCGCGCGGGGCGACACGACCGGGCCGGAAACACCCGCTCTCAAGCGGCGTCTTGCCGATCTCAAGTTGGCCCGGGCCGCCGACTCCGCGAATATCGACGTCCGGTGGAACTGGAACACGCCGTTCTTCCTCTCCAAGCACAATCCCTCGGTCATCTACATGGGGGCGAGCCGGGTCATGAAGAGCGCCAACCGCGGGGAGACCATGATGGCGATCTCCCCGGACCTTTCCGTCAAGGACACGATGAAGCTCCGGGTCAGCACGGCCACCACCGGCGGCATTACTCCTGACGTAACGGGCGCGGAGGCCTTCGGAACGATCGTCACCCTTGCGGAGTCGCCGGTCCGACCCGGGCTGTTGTACGCGGGCACCGATGACGGGAACGTCTGGCTGACCCGGAACGACGGCGGCGGGTGGGACAACCTCACCGGGCGGTTCCCCGGCGTTCCCGCCGGCGCCTACGTGAGTCGGATCGAACCCTCGTCGCATGACTCGAGCACCTTCTACGTCGCCTTCGACAACCACCGGAACAACGACTTCAATCCGTACGTCTACACCACCCAGGACTTCGGCAAAACGTTTCGGTCGATTGCCGCTAACCTGCCGACCGGCGAGCCTGACTTCGTCCATGTCATTCGGGAAAGCTCGGTCAACAAAGACCTGCTGTTCCTCGGCACCGACGTCGGCGCCTACGTCTCCCTCGACCGGGGTGGGTCATGGCAGCGGTTCATGGCCGGCCTGCCGACCGTCCCGGTCCACGATCTTCAGATTCATTCCCGCGACCGCGAATTGATTGCCGCCACCCACGGCCGCTCAATTTGGATTGTAGATGTGGGCCCGCTGGAGCAGATGACCAAGGACGTCTTGGCGTCCGCCAGCTATCTCTTTCAACCCAAGACCGCCCGGCAGTGGGGTGAGCCGCCGATCAATGGCGAGTCCCCCGGCCACAAGTTGTTCCAGGCCGCGAGCCCCGAATTCGGCGCGGAGATCGTCTACCGACTCACCAGCGGCACCCGGGCCGACCGCCCGATAGTCACTATCCTCGATGCTGCCGGGGACACCGTCACCACCTTAAACGGCACCGGCGGGCCTGGTATCCATCGGGTCACCTGGAATTTCCGGGGCAAGCAGCGGCCGCGGCCGCCCCTCGGCCCAACCGCCAGGCGCGATAGCAGCTACATGTCCCAGCGGCGCGAAGTAGTCTTCGACTCACTCGCCAAGGCGGGGACGATACCTGCCCCGATGGCCGAGCGCATCAAATCGATGATGGCCTCCGGTAACCAGCAGGAATTGGCTCAAATGATGGGCTTTGGTGGAGGTGGTGGCGGCCGGGGCGGTCCTCAGCCCGGGGAATACACCCCTCGGCCCGGCGAGTCGCCCTCGCGCGGAGCCGGCGGCCGAGCCGGTCCCCCCGGCGGAACGGGCGGCCCCGCTTTTACCCCGCCGGACCAAGAGCTGCTCCAACAAGTCGCCGCCCTGATCCGCCCCCCGGGGCAACGCGGAGGCGGAGGTGGCTTCGGAGCGTTAGGCGCGATCTTCGGTGGGGGCGGCGGCGGGGGTCAAGCCTCTTTGGTACCGCCCGGCCAATACATCGTTTCGATCACGATCGACGGCAAGACCCACCGCCGCGTCCTCCAGATCGAACGGTCGAGCGGCACCGGCGCCGTCAGCACCGGTTTCTAGCCCGGCCGAGCGCCGAGTGCCAAGTACCGAGCGCCGAGCGCCGAGCGCGGCGAGCCATCACCGCTTGCTGAGGCCGATCGTGAAATCGGTCATCCGTTGGCCGGAGAACGGATCGAGGCCCCGAAGCCGGACCTCGGCCCGGAGGCCGTACGAGCGGGTCAGCCAGGCCCTGACGCCGGCCGCGGCGTGAACGGTACCGGGCGAGTTGCCGGGTCCGGTGAGGTACTCCGAGAAGCCGGCGCCCACACCAAGGTAGGGCCGGACCGGCCCGCGAACCGGTTGGAACTGAAGCCCAATTTCCGGCAGCAGGTATTTGATGCTTTGCTGGAACGTGGTCCGGTATCCGAGATAGCCGATCCCGGGCTCGACGATGAACAGCCGGCCGACGGGAAGGTCGAACCGAACGGCCGCCGTGAACGTGGTTCCACTGCCGGAGAGCTTGTAAGACGAGGGCCCGGCCACCAAGCTAATCGCCCGGGACGGCCGGTCGCGGCCACGATCGCGGTCGTCTTGGGCCCGGAGGGCTCTGGGGCCGACGAGTGGGCCAAGGACCAGCAGAGCGACAATCCCGGCGTGGGGACTCATTGGCGAATCAGGACCAGCGCAAAAGTCCCGGTGCGGGTGCCGTCGTTAAGCGAGATGAAAGCGCGGAGCTCTGGTGGATCGGCGGTGAACACGAGGCCATCGAGATACGCGGTGCCCTGGCTCAAGCGTACCACCCCATTGTTGATGGTGTAGGTCCCGGCGAGATCATCGTCCACCGCCGTCAATTGGACCCCGGGAACAGCCGGCATCGTCATCCGGCCGCTCGTCGTGAGGTCCGGATTGAGCCGCAGGCTCACCGTGGCTCCGCGAGAGACCATCTCGCTCATGTTTCCGCTGACGACGATCGTAAACGACTTGATTGTGTATTGGCCGCTGACGTCCGCAGGCCCTAAAACTGAGTCGCTGCACCCGAGTGCGGCCGCCAAACAAAGGCCCAGTTGCCAAGATCGCACCACGCTACCCTCCTGGTAGAAAACTAGAGCCGCCCCAGCTGGGGCGGCCGCAGGTTCCTGGAAAGAAAGGGGGTACGACGGTAGGACGGAAGCCCGGTCTTGTCGGAGACGCGTGGTTGTTATGAAGACTCCCGCCCTACCGCCGCACCTTATCGACGGGATTGGAAGGTCAGTGCGACCCCAATCATTGCCACCCGATCGTGAAATGCCGGCAGCAAGACGCCCTCGGTGTCCCTGATTTGGGACCGATGCTGCAGCAGGTCGACGCTCGGCGTAATGAACAGCGAGCGGCCGAGCTTGATTTCGTAGCCGGCACCTGCGGTCCAGCCGAATCCATCTTCGTGGAGATCGGAGCTCGGACCTTCAATGGCCTCGCCGGAGCGAGTCAGACCGGCGCCGCCTTTGAGGAAAAGCCCAGCCTTCCGCGAGGGATAGAACTGCCCGATCAGCATCAATCCACCGAGGTAACTCGTCACGTTTTCTTGGAACTGGCTGTCATAGCGGCGATCGGCCCAGCCGGTCAGCTCCGCACCAAGCCGAAGGTTGGGATTCACCGTGCCGCCGACCCGGAGCGAGAAGGAGGGCTTCGTCAAGCCACTGGTATAGCTGGTTTCGGGCTCGAGACGGCTTGACTCGGTTCCAGCTCCCAATCCGAAGCTCACCCAAAACCCGTGGCGGTCGCTGCTCGGCGTGATGTCGACGAGGCCCCGGCGGCGTTGGGCCTCGGCATTCTGGGAGGCGGCGACCGCAAGAATCAACGTGAGCGCGGTAACGGCGAACCGATTTGACATTGCGAATCCTTGTTGGGTGTCCACGACAGACGATCTGACTTGAACGGCCGCCTCTA
>JAYVJS010000242.1:0-12940 GCA_043769075.1 Gemmatimonadota bacterium
TACCGATCCTCCGCCCTCCGGCATCCGAGGGAACCTTTGGTCATCGTGCCGCAGACGCTGTCGGAATTGACCGGGCCGGCGTTCGGAGCGGGCCCGATCGGCGCCCTCGACCACGACCTTACCAACCAACATGCCGGCACCCCAGTGGGTGAACGAATCGTGGTGACGGGCCGAGTGCTTGATGACGACGGCCGCCCGGTAGCCAACACCCTAGTCGAAGTCTGGCAGGCCAACGCCGCCGGCCGCTACGCGCACCACCATGACCAGCACGACGCCCCGCTCGACCCCAACTTTGGCGGCGCCGGTCGGACCGTGACCGACAGCGAGGGGCGCTACCGGTTCGTCACCATTCGGCCCGGGGCCTACCCGTGGTCCAACCATCCGAACGCCTGGCGGCCGGCCCACATCCACTTTTCGCTCTTCGGACCAGCGTTTGCCACCCGGCTGGTGACCCAGATGTACTTTCCCGGTGATCCGCTCCATGCCTTCGACCCGATCTTCAACTCGGTGCCCGACCCCCGGGGCCGGGCTCGACTGATCGCGGGGTTCGACCTGAGTGTCACCGAGCCGGATTGGGCGTTGGGCTTCCGCTTCGACCTGGTACTTCGCGGCCGCGAGCAAACCCCGATGGTCGACTGAATCGATGAGCCCGCTGACCCCCTGGCAAACCGTCGGGCCCTATTTCGCGGTGGCCATTCCATCGCCGGGCCAGAACCGACCGTTTCCTTCCGGCTACCCCGGCGAACGGATCCGAATCGAGGGCCTCGTCCTCGACGGGAACGGCCAGCCGATACCGGACGCCTTGATCGAAACCTGGCAGGCCGACGCCGACGGCCGATTTCCTTCCGGCGCGACCATCTCCGACAACCGGCCGTCGTTTGTCGGCTTCGCACAGGTCCCTACCGACGACTCCGGACGATTCGGGTTTGAAACCGTGATGCCGGGTCAGGTCGAAGCGCCCACGGGAACGGTCCAGGCACCGCACTTGGCGGTATCGGTGCTGGCCCGCGGCATCCTCGGAAGACTGGCCACCCGGCTCTACTTCGAGGGGCATCCCGCCAACGCCACCGACCCGATCCTGAGTTTAGTGCCGGGACCGCGGCGATCGACCCTGATGGCGACCCGCACCGCTCCCAACCGATTTCACTTCGACATCCGCCTCCAAGGGCCTAACGAGACGGTGTTCTTCGATGTCTGAACTGTTCGACCCACTCTTCGGCGACGCCGACCTCACCGAACCCCTCTCGGATCGGGCCCGGATCCAGGCCATGCTCGATGTCGAAGCCGCGCTGGCCGCTGCCTCGGCACGGGTTGGGCTGATGCCGGCCGCCGCGGTAGCCGCCATCCGGAACGCCGCAACGGTCAGCCAGTTTGACCTAACGAGTCTCGGGCAGAGCGCGGCAACGGCCGGCAACCTGGCGATCCCGCTGGTGGCGGCGCTGACCGAACGGGTCAGGCAGACCGACCCCGAGGCGGCCCGGTGGGTGCACTGGGGGGCTACCAGTCAGGACATCATCGACACCGGCCTCGCCCTCCAGTTGCGGAGAGCGGTTCCCATTGTCGTGATGCGACTGGAGCAAGCGGCGCACGCGGCCGCCGGTCTCGCGCAGCGGCATGCCCGGACCCCCATGGCCGGACGAACCTGGCTCCAACACGCCACCCCGATCACCTTCGGACTTCGAGCCGCGGGGTGGTGCGATGCCCTGTCCCGTGCGGCGACCCGGCTCGCCGCCAGCCTCGACGAGGCTGCCGTTCTTCAGCTGGGCGGGGCCGCCGGAAACCTGGCGGGGTTTGGCCGTGACGGGCTCCGCCTGGCGGACGAATTGGGCCGCGAGTTGGGACTCCCGGTGCCGGAGGCTCCTTGGCACACCCAGCGCGACCGGCTCGCCGAACTCGCGGCCGCCTTGGCGATCGGGGCCGGCGTCAGCGGCAAAATCGGGCGCGACATTGCCCTGATGACGCAGACCGAAGTAGCCGAAGCCGCCGAGTCCGGGCCGGGCACTTCCTCGGCCATGCCGCAAAAACGAAATCCGGTCGGCGCTTCGGTGGCAATCGCCGCGTCACTCCGGGCGCCCGGGCTGGTGGCCACGATCTTGGCAGCCATGCCCCAGGAGCAGGAACGAGGGCTGGGCGGGTGGCAGGCCGAGTGGGAGACACTGCCCGACCTGATCCGGGTCGTGGGCGGCGGAGCCCGCGCGATCGCCGCGTCGCTCGAGGGTCTCACCATCGACCCCGCCAGAATGCGGGCAAACCTCGGCTTGACCAACGGGCTGATCAGTACCGAAGCGGTGGCGCTCGCGTTAGGCACCATTATCGGACGGACCAAGGCCCACGCGATCGTGTCCCGGGCGGTGGACCGGGCGGCGGCCGATGGCGCCGACCTGGCCATGACCCTGAACGACGACGCCGAAGTCGCGGCGCATTACACTCCCGACGAGATCACCGCACTGCTCGACCCCGAACGCTCGCTTGGCCTGGCGGAGGGACTGGTCGATCGCGTCTTGGCCCGGTATCGGACCGTGCATGGCTGAGGCCCTCACAGCAACCGGCCCGATTTGGTACCAAGTGGACGGCCCGAGCGAGGCCCCGGCCCTGCTCCTGTCCAACTCGCTCGGGACAACGGACGCGCTCTGGGACCGGGTGCTCGCCTCTTTCAGAACCCGATTTCGAGTCATCCGGTACGACACCAGGGGACACGGCCGTTCGGCGGTAACGCCCGGGCCGTACTCGCTCGCTACGTTAGGTGCCGACGCGGTTGCCGTACTCGACGCGGCCGGGATCGGCCGGGCTCACTGCTGCGGCGTCTCTCTGGGTGGATTGACGGGCATGTGGCTCGGGATCCATGCGCCCCACCGGATCGACCGCCTGGTCCTTGCCAATACGGGAGCGCTGGTCGGCACGGCCGAGATCTGGAACCGCCGGATCGCGGTGGTGGAGACCGAAGGCATGACAGCCATCGTGCCCTCACTGCTCGAACGATGGTTCACCCCCGAGTTCCGAGCCGGAAACCCGAGCACGGTCGCCATGTTCAGCCGGATGCTCGCCGGGATTCCGCCGGTCGGCTATGTCGGGGCCGCGGCCGCGGTGCGAGACGCCGATCTGCGCGAGCAGATCGCCGCGATCCGGGCTCCCACGCTGGTGGTGGTGGGCACCCGCGATCCGGCGACCCCTCCCGCCCTGGGCGAACTGATCCGGGACCGGATCACCGGTGCCCGCCTGGTCGGCCTCGACGCCGCGCATCTTTCCAATGTCGAACAACCGGCGGCCTTCGCCACGGCGGTGACCGACTTCCTCTTCGATCCGGAAACGACCCATGGATGAACACGAACGGCGGGAACGGGGAATGGCGGTCCGGCGTGAGGTGTTAGGCACCGATCACGTCGACCGCGCGGTGGCGCAGACGGATGAGCTCACGGTCGAGTTCCAGGACCTGATCGCCCGGTACGCCTGGGGCGAGATCTGGACCCGCCCGGGGCTCGACCACCGGACCCGCCGGGTCTTGGTCCTCGGCACCCTGATTGCCCTCGGACGGTGGGAGGAATTCCGACTTCATGCCCGGGCCGCGATCCTCCAGGGCGGGATGACCGCCGACGACTTGAAGGAGATCATCCTCCAACAAGCGATCTACTGCGGGGTGCCGGCGGCCAACACCGCTTTCGAACACCTGAAGGCCGCGATTACCCCGTGATGCGAACCCAGGTCGCGATCGTCGGTGCGGGGCCGGCGGGGCTGATGCTCGCCCACCTTCTGGGCCGCGAGGGGATCGAATCGGTCGTCGTGGAGCAGAAGAGCCAGGCTTACATCGAGCAGCGGGTCCGGGCCGGGGTGCTCGAGCACGGTACCGTCGAGCTGCTCACATCCGCCGGACTCGGCGACCGGCTCCTCCGCGAAGGCCTGCCGCACCATGGGTTCGAACTTCGATTTGAAGGCGAGTCGCATCGAATCGACCTGACTGGGCTCACCGGCCGGTCGATTACGGTCTACGGCCAGCAAGAAGTCGTCAAGGATCTGGTGGCAGCCCGTCAGGCCGCTCGGGCGCCGCTCCATTTCGAGGTTACCGAGGTCGGCGTCCATGGCATCGAGACCGACCGGCCGGTCGTCACCGGAACCCACGACGGGGGGCCGATTCGGATCGAGGCCGACTACATCGCCGGGTGCGACGGCTTCCACGGCATCTGCCGAGCCGCGTTGCCGGCCACCGAGCGGCGTCAATTCGAACGCGAGTATCCCTTCGGCTGGGTCGGGATCCTCGCCGAGGCGCCGCCTTCGAGTCCGGAGCTGATCTACGCCCGGCATGAGCGAGGATTCGCGCTCCATAGTATGCGGTCGGCGACGGTAACCCGCCTCTACGTCCAATGCGGCCCGAACGACCGGGTGGAACAGTGGCCGGACCAGCGAATCTGGGACGAGTTGCACGTCCGTCTTGGAGCGCCGGGGTGGAGTCTCACTGAAGGCCCCATCTTCGAGAAGAGCATCACTGGGATGCGAAGTTTCGTCGTGGAGCCGATGCAGTCCGGGCGGTTGTTCCTGGCCGGTGACGCCGCCCACATCGTTCCGCCGACTGGAGCCAAGGGGCTCAACCTGGCGCTGGCCGATGTCGCGGTGTTGGCGCGGGGTTTGGTCGAGTGGTACCGCTCCGGGTCGCGGAAGCAGCTCGATGAGTACTCGGCCACTTGTCTCGGTCGGGTTTGGCGGGCCGAGGACTTCTCGGCGCAGATGACCGGCCTGTTGCACCGCTATCCCAACGATGACACTGGGTTTGACGGCCGATTGCAGTTGGCCCGCCTCCGGTCCATCGTGGGGTCGCGGGCCGGCCAAACCGCGCTGGCGGAAGGCTACGTCGGGTGACCACCAAGGCGGTCGGGTGGCGATCGGTCGGGGCCTTGGCAGGAGCGGTCGCGGGCGCGGCGGTGATTCTACTCTGGCCTCGGTCGCCGGCGCTGCCACTGGAGGCCCAGCGATTGGCGGCGCTGTTCTTTTTGTCACTGGTGCTGTGGACCACCGATGCGATTCCGCTCGCGGCCACGTCGCTTTTGGCACTGGCACTCCAGCCGGTCCTGGGAGTGGCCCCGCTCTCGGCGGCGTTCACCAACTTCATCAGTTCGGTGTTCTTCTTCGTCATCGCGATGTTCTGCATCGCCCAGGCCGTCGTCACCTCGGGATTGAGCCGCCGGCTCGCGCTAGCCCTCCTCTCGAGAGCGGGCACCGATCCCGGCCGAGTCCTGCTCGCGTTCATGGCCGGTACCGCGCTCACGTCGACGGTGATTT
Organism: Gemmatimonadota bacterium; assembly: GCA_043769075.1. Classification (GTDB taxonomy): domain Bacteria; phylum Gemmatimonadota; class Gemmatimonadetes; order Gemmatimonadales; family GWC2-71-9; genus SHZU01. Next base: position 5,269 of record JAYVJS010000242.1, read on the forward strand.
CCGACGTGCCGTGTACGGCGATCTTCATGGCAATCGCCCTGCCGCTGTTCGAGCAACGAGGATTGGTACCAGGCCGGTCCCGGTTTGCCGCCTCGGTGATGATGGGGATCCCAATCGCCGCCTTCATCGGAGGAATCGGGACCCCGGCCGGAAGCCCTATCAATGTCCTGGGTCTCCAATTCCTCGAGCAGTACGGCAAGGTCCGGGTCCCGTTCCTTCACTGGATGGCGATCGGGATTCCGATGGTCTTGGTGTTGCTGCCGATCGCCTGGCGAGCCCTGCTCCATTTCTTCCCGCCGGAGTTCGACACCTTTGGGGACATCGGCACCATTCAAGCCGAACGAGCCGCGTTAGGCCCACTCCAGCCGGTCGAGCGCAAGGTCCTCGGCCTGCTTGCCGCCATGATCGTGCTATGGATCCTGAGCACCTGGTACAAGCAGCTCGAGGTTCCGTTGATTACCGTCCTGGGAGCGGTGGCGCTCTTCCTTCCGGGCATGCGGATCGTGACCTGGAAAGAGGTCGAGCGGAGCACCGGGTGGGACGTGCTGTTGGTCATCGGGGCCGTTACTTCCCTTGGGGCCGCTTCCGTTAAAACCGGACTGGCGCAAGCGGTGGTCGACCTCTCGCTGGGCGGACTGACTGGGAGCCCGTTTTGGATCGTCGTGGCGATCAGCGCTTTCGTGGTGGTGATTCACTTGGTGCTGACGATCGCCCCGGTCATCGTCGCGGTACTGATCCCGCCGATCGTCATTTTGGCCGAGGCATCGGGGCGGAGTCCGGTGCTCTATGCCTTGCCGGTGGTGTTCGCCGCATCGTGCGCGTTCTTGCTGCCGCTCGACGCGGTCCTGCTGATGACGTATGCCAAGGGCTACTATCGGATGCTCGATTTGTTGAAGCCCGGAATCATCATTAGCGTAGCCTGGATCTTCCTGATGGCCGCCCTTCTTACCGGGCTCGGCCCGCTCCTTGGCCTGCTGTGACTCCGGTTTCAGGCCCCCTGGGATCCGACTTCGTCATCCGACCGGGGCGGCCCTCCGATGCCCAAGCGCTCGCCCAGTTCGCGGCCCGCACTTGGGCCGAGACCTTCGGCCCCGACAACGATCCGGCCCACCTGGCCGCTCACTTGGCAACGGCCTTCGGCGAGCACCAACAGCGCGGCGAACTCACCGACCCTGAGTTCCGGACCTTGCTCGTCGAACAGGGGCGGATCCTTTGCGGCTACGTTCAAGTCGGCCGAAGGGAGCCGCCGGCCTGTGTCGCCGGGCCCGCGCCGATCGAAATCGCCCGCTTCTACATCGATCAGCCGTGGCATGGCAGGGGCCTGGCCCAACGGCTGATGACGGCGGCCAAGGACACCGCCCGGGCACTCGGCGGCCGAACCGCCTGGCTCGGGGTGTGGGAGCTGAATCCCCGGGCCATCGGGTTCTACACCAAGTGCGGGTTTCTGGACGTCGGCACCACGGACTTCTGGGTCGGATCCGACCGCCAGACCGACCGGGTAATGGTCGCACCGCTCGACCTTCCACCGCGGTGAAGTTTTTTCAGTAGATTCTCGGGATGACCATTCCTGTCCTCGTACTCCTGATCGCCCAGATGCCGGTTCCGCCGGCCCAAGACCCCCGACTCTATGACCTAGCCCGCGGAATCCCGGCTGCGGCCACCGAAGCAACGATCCGAAAATTGGTGAGCTTCGGCACTCGTCACACCCTGTCCGATACCGTCTCCACCACCCGAGGCATTGGGGCGGCTCGGAGGTGGATCAAATCCGAATTCGATCGAATCGCCGGCGATTGTGGTGGGTGCCTCGAGGTCCAGTTCAACCGCGGGATGGTCAAGGCTGGCCCCGGAACCCGAGTGACCCAAGACGTCGAACTGGTCAACGTGGTCGCCATCCAGCGGGGCCAGAAGTACCCGGACCGGTATGTCCTGATTACCGGTCATTACGATTCCCGGGCCAGTGACCCGAACGACGCGATCTCGGACGCGCCCGGGGCGGTCGACGACGCGAGCGGCACGGCGGCCGTGATCGAAGCGGCGCGACTCCTCTCGAAACAGCGGTTCGACAAGACCATCGTCTACGGCGCCCTGGCGGGCGAGGAGCAGGGTCTTTTCGGAGGACAGCAACTCGCAGCATACGCCAAGGAGCAGGGTTGGCAGGTCGAGGCCGTGCTCAACAACGATATCGTCGGGAACAGCTCCGGCATTGGCGGCCAGGTCGACAATCTGACCTTCCGGATTTTCTCCGAGCCGACGGCGGTGACCGAACCGGACGAGGAGCGGCGCGGGCGGCGGGTCACCGGTGGTGAGGTCGATGGGCCCTCCCGCCAGTTGGCGCGATACGTCCACGCGATCGCCGGGCAGGTTCTCCCGATGATGCGGCCCAAGCTGGTCTACCGGCTCGATCGATTCGGCCGAGGGGGTGACCACCGGGCGTTCAACGACGCCGGGCTTCCGGCCGTCCGGATTACCGAGGCGTTCGAGAACTACAACCGGCAGCACCAAAACGTCCGCACTGAAAACGGAATCGCATTCGGCGATGTTCCGGACCAAGTCGACTTTCCCTATGCGGCCCGGATTGCCGGGGTCAATGCCGCGGCGTTGGCGGCGTTGGCATGGGCGCCCCCTCCCCCAACCGCCGTGCGGCTTCGAGGCGGAGTCAGCGGATCCACCCGGCTCAGTTGGGAGGCCGCGCCTGGCGCCACCGGCTACCTGGTCTACTGGAGAGACACCACTGATCCGGTGTGGAGCCAGTCGCGCTACGTCGGGGCCGGTACCGAGTTCGTGCTCGATGGCATCTTGATCGATGACCATTTGTTCGGCGTCGCCAGCGTCGGCGCCGATGGCAACCAATCGACGGTCACCTTTCCCTCACCCGGAGCCGGCCGATGACCAGCGCCAAACTATGGATCAAGCGAATCGCGATCGGCCTTTTGGCGTTGGTGGCGGTCCTCCTGATGATCGGGGCCGGGTACGAAGCCAGCATGCGGCGCCAGACCCTGGTCAACTACCCGGTGCCGGGACGGCTGGTCGACATCGGCGGCCGCAAAATCCAGTTGGATTGCCGGGGCAGTGGGGCGCCACTGGTGGTGCTGGAGGCCGGCCTCGACATGAACGGTTCACTCGCGTGGGCCAAGGTTCATGACTCGATTGCCGTTACCACCCGCACCTGCGCCTATAGCCGGGCGGGAGTGATGTGGAGCGACGACAATCCGGGCCAACAGAGTGCCGTGGGAATCGCCACCGACCTCCAGGCGGCACTCCAAGGCGCCGGCGAAAAGGCACCATATGTCATGGTCGGCCATTCGTTAGGCGGACCATATATCATGACCTTTACCAAGCTCCACGAGGCCGATGTCGCCGGGCTGGTCTTCGTCGACGCCTCGCACCCTGAGCAGGTTCAACGGTTCAAGGAAATCCTGGGCCGCGAGCTCGAACCACCGATCGGGCTCATGAAGGTCGCCTCAGCTTTGGGCTGGACCGGGATCGTCCGGGTCGCCATGTCGGGAGTCCCGGCAACGGATAGCGTCCGCCGGACGACCTCGGCCTATGCTCCAACATCGCTAGGCCCAATGCTCGAGGAGTTGGACGCGATGGATTCGACCATGGCGGTGGCCGGAGGATTCCGGCAGCTTGGGAATCGACCGCTGGTTGTATTGACCGCGATGGCGCCGGTGGATACCGCGACATTGAAACAGATGAAGATGACCGTCGAGGAAAACGTCAAATTCCGGGGTGCCTGGAAAGAATTACATGACGACGAGGCCAGTTGGTCAACCCAAAGCGAGCACATTGAAGTGCCGGACGCCACCCACTATATCCAAAACGACCGGCCGGACATCGTCATCGCGGCGGTGCGGAAAGTCGTGGCGTTGGTTCGCCACCCGGTGACCGCCCCACCGGCACCGCTGCCCTGACGGTGTTCAACGCGTTATCCGGACTGAGTCTCGTCGCGGCCGCCTACCACCTGCTGGTGCTGATCGGGGCGATTCCGAGGATCGACGGATCGCCCCTTCGTCACCTGGTCTTTGTCGGGTTCGGCATTGCCGGCGCGGCGGCCTTCCGGGTCAGGCCGCGATGGTTTCCGGCGGTCTTCATCATCCTGACGGTTCAACAGCTGCACGACCATGGCCTCCGGGCCTGGCGGTGGTGGTCAACCGACCGGTCGCTCGACTGGCTTTCGTTCGTGGTGTTGATCACGATGCCGGTGGCGTGTGTACTCTTGGTTCGAGATGCACTGAGGCGCCGACCGGTCGGGCGGTAGGGTTCCTAGTCGAAGATCCCTGAAATCAAGTTCGCGATCGCGTCGAACACGGAGCTCGCCATGTCGCCGGCGCCTTCGATCAGACCCGAACCTGCCTCCGCGCCGGCCCCGGCCAAGTCCGCGAGACCGCCACTGGCCCCCGGTGAACTCGGAGTCAGGAGACTCGCAAGGAAAAAGGCATCCATCGAGCTCGCGGCGACATCGGCCGCGGTGGTTGGTCTCATCCCCCGATGCTGCACCAGGGCCGTGTTCCAGATCTCCTTCAGTTCGACGCCGTCGAACCAGACGCCGCGGCACTTTTTGCACCCATCCAGCTTGGTTGAGCCGGCCCGGACCGGCTCGAGGAGTCCGGAACACACCGGGCACCGAAGCAGGTTCGGCGCTTTACAGGCCGGGCACCGGTCGGCATTGCGGAGGTAGGAGGCGTCGCAGCTCCCGCACCGCTTCCGATACGCTTCCTGCTTGAGGGTCACGTGTCGTTCAACGGCCCGGACCCCGAGACGGCGCAGGTGGTCGACTTCACCGGCGTCAAACCAGATCCCGCCGCACCGGCCACACCCGTCGAGCATGGTGCGCCCGGCCCCAGCGCCCACCTCGATCTTCTGCATCGGAAGACCCGGACATACCGGGCAGAGCCGGCGACTTTCCGGCTCAGGACTCAAGGATCGGTTTACTGCCACCTTTTTCCCGCAACAGTTGGACGTCCGGGAACCGATACACCAGCATCCCCGAGTCGGTCACGTCGATATCGGCCACGCCCTGCTGCGTCAGCGAACGAAAGGCTTCCTCCACTTGCGGCGCTCGGAGCCCAGTGGCGGCCACCGCCTCGACGATCGTAAGCTTGCCGCCTCGTTCGGAGGCCAATTTCACCAGCTCTGATTCCCAGGTTTGGAGCCGCAACTCGGCGCGGTCGGCGGACTGAAGCCGCTGGCCCCGGTAGTGGCTCTGGATGAGCGCAATGCCCGCCCCGGCCGGAATCGCGACCGCGATCAGCAAGGTGCCGATGGTGGTCGCGAGGCTCCGGGTGGCATCGGACAGGGCGAATCCAATCGCCATGAACAGGGCCACCCCGATCAACAGACCGCCCCCCAGGACTTTCATCGTCACTTCCCGGCCAACGCTACTTGCTCCATGGGGGCACCACGCCGTTGCTCCGGGCGTAGGCCACCATCTGGCCGAGGTGCTCATGCAAATGGGTCGTCGTACCGACCCACATGCTCCGGCGGGACATCGTTTGACCGAAGAATTTGAGGTCCTCGCCGAGCTTGGCCTCCGGACTGTCGGCCATGGCCTTCTTGAGATGGGCGAACGACTTTTCGATTGCGACCACCATGTCCGCCTGGCTCAGCTGCTTCTTCTCGAACGTCGCGACCGTCTTGAAATCGTTCATGTTGATCCCGGTAGCCGGATCGGGGTCCACCCCGACGGCTGCCGGCATGACGTAGTTGTCACCGGCTACATGGAGAAACACCTCGCTGACGGAGCGAACCCCTGCCCCTGGACGCCAATCGTATTTCGTGTCCATTGCCTTCGCCAGCCCGACAAACTTGGTCTCGAGCTCTCCGATGTCCTTGATCAGATCGGTCATCAGGCCCTGGGCAAGGGCCGGAGCGGATGATCCGGCCAGCAGCAACAACCCCAAAGAAACAGCACGGTACAAACGCGGCATCGGGACTACTCCTGTGGTTCGTGATGGGTCATCCGTCAAACCGCCATGCCAAAGTCGTACCGGCGTGAAAGGGGATGACGGTCGTGGCTTCGGATTGGATTCGCTCGGGCACCAGGCTCGGCGCCCGCGTCAGGGTAACCTGTCCCTCGTTGAGCGGGAGGCCATGGAAGCGGGCTCCGTTTTCGGAGGCAAAGGCCTCGAATTTGTCGAGGGCGTTTTCCTCGTCGAACACCGTGGCGTAGGCTTCGAGTGCTACCGGGGCATTGAACACCCCGGCACACCCACAGGCAGACTCTTTGGCACCAACGGCATGGGGCGCCGAGTCGGTACCGAGAAAGAATTTACGACTACCGGAGGTGGCCGCCCGTCGGAGGGCCAACCGATGTTTCTCGCGTTTGAGAACCGGCAAGCAATAGAGATGGGGACGGAGGCCGCCCTGAAACATGGCGTTCCGGTTGCATTGAAGATGATGCGGCGTGATGGTCGCGGCCACCAGATCGGACGCACCCGCCACGAAGGCAACGGCTTCCTCGGTCGTGATATGCTCCGAGACGACTTTGAGGCCGGGAAAGTCTCGGACCACGGGAGCCAGAACCCGTTCGACGAAGACCGCTTCGCGGTCGAAGACATCGACCTCGGGGCTGGTCACCTCGCCGTGGATGAGGAGCGGCATCCCGATCCGTTGCATCGTCTCCAGCAGCCCGTAGATCGAACGGACGTCGGTCACGCCTTTAGCCGAATTGGTCGTGGCGTGGGCCGGGTACAACTTGGCGGCGGTGAACACACCCTGTTCGAAACCGGTCGCCAGATCCTGGGCGTTGGTCCCGTCGGTCAGATAGGCTGTCATCAAGGGCGTGAAGTCGCGACCGGGCCGCACCTGGCTTTGAATCCGGACTCTATAGGCTACCGCCTCGGCCATGGTCGTCACTGGGGGATCCAGGTTCGGCATCACGATGGCCCGGGCAAACTGGCGCGCGGTGAAATCGAGCACGCCGGCCAGCATCGGCCCATCGCGAAGGTGGACGTGCCAGTCATCCGGCCGGCGAATCACGAGCTGCATCAGGGCGTGAGCCTCGTCAGCATGTCTTTGGCGTGCTGGTTGCCCGGGTTCTTGGCGAGTGATTGCTGGAAGTACCCTCGGGCCTTCTCTTTGTCGCCCTTGGCCATCCACGCCGTCCCCATCCGGTCGTAGGCCCGATAGGAATCGGGGTACAGATCGATCCCGATTTGGAGAAACTCGAGCGCCTTGGTGGTGTCTTGGGTCATCGCGAACTGGCCGAGCTGGGCCACCATACCTTCTGACGGGGTAAAACTCGAACCTAGTTTCGCCGAGACGGTTCGAAAGTGCTCAGGCAGTAGGCTCGGACGGGCCAGCACCTGTCCCAGATCGAGGGTATACCCGTCGAAGATGAATCGGAGCGCGTCGTACTCGGCAATCATAGGGACCGAGCCGTGGCTGTCGTTCGGGTAGTACTTGTATCCGTAGCGGAGACCCGTCTTGTTGTAGGTCTCGAGGATCCCGTTGAACTGGACGATCGACTCGAAGTGGTCGTTACTGGTGGTATCGTCCGGATTGATGGTGTTGGCTTGACCCACGTAAAGGCTTTTGCCGGCCAAACTGGCCGTGGTGAAATAGGCCTTGGCCTTCTTGAGCAACAGCTTGTTGTCCCACCACAGACTTGGGTCGATCGCGACGTAGGCGTTGAAGATTTCGGGCGTCGTATACAGCGCGTTGAGCGTGG
>JAYVJS010000243.1:0-4788 GCA_043769075.1 Gemmatimonadota bacterium
CCCCTCCTCCTCGAGCCGGATCTTCGGATACCAGAGTTCCAAGTCCTCATACCAATTTGCCACAAAGAAAAGAACCGACTTCATCTCCCCCTCCGAGTGCCGAGTGCCGAGTGCCGAGTGCCGAGTGCCGAGACTATCTTCCTTAATCCTAATCGCTCCCCTCAATCCCCGAGCCCATGCGCCCTCGAGATCACATCCTTGGCAACCTGGAGTCCATTTATCGTGAGTCCTTCGATCGCGCCAAGACGGCCGAGAACGCCGATCGGATGGCGGATCTCGATTGTTCGTACGTGCGCGACCAGCTCACCCTGGAAATCCTCCTCGACATTCGGGATCTCTTCTCGGTCGCTCCCGCGGCCAGCAACAGCGGCGGCAGCGCCCTGGAGAAGCTCGAGGCGCTCCGCCGCCTGACGAAGCTCCGCCCATGACCCGATCGCCGCTGCTTCTCGGCCTTGTCCTCGCCGGCTGTACCGCACGGCCTGGCGTTGATCGGGTCGTCGTCGGCAAGATCTGGACGGGCGACCGATCGAATCCCGAGGCCCAGGCCCTCGCGATTGCCGGCGACTCGATCGTGGCCGTCGGCGACTCGGCTCTGATCCTCAAGCTGGCCGGCACTGCCACCGAGCGACTCGATGCCGGCGGCGGCCTCATCCTGCCCGGGTTCATCGACGACCACGTTCACCTCTTTTCGGGCGGGTTTCAACTGGCCAGCGTTGATCTCCGGGATGCCGCCACACCCGAGGAGTTCACCCGGCGAATCAAGGCCTTTGCGGCCACCTTGAAGCCTGGAGAGTGGATCACCGGCGGTGATTGGGACCATGAACTCTGGCCCGGCACCCCATTGCCCGACCGAAGCTGGATTGATTCCGTCACGCCGGCCAACCCGGTTTTCGTCACCCGGCTCGACGGCCACATGTCGCTCGCCAACTCTGCCGCCCTCGCCGCGGCCAAAATCGGCCGAGCGATGAAGGAGATACCCGGCGGAGAAATCGTTCGGCGACCCGACGGGGAACTGACCGGTCTGCTCAAGGACAACGCCGGCGAGCCGGTGTTCGCCGCGATGCCGGCGCCGAGTCCTTCTCGACTCGACTCCGCGCTGGCACGGGCGGCCCGCCACGCCGCCTCGGTCGGCGTCACGGCCATGTCGAGCGTGTCGACCAGTTGGGACGAAGTGGCGGCCCTCAAGCGGGGCCGCCAGAACGGCACCCTCACCTTCCGGGTGTCGAACTACTTGCCCCTCGCCGATTGGCGATCGGTCGCCGAGTCACTCCGCGTCAACGGCCCGGGCGACGCCTGGATACGGACGGCCGGCGTGAAAGGTCTCCTCGACGGATCCCTCGGCTCGACCACCGCCTACTTCGATGCCCCGTTCACCGATAAGGCGGGGAGTAGCGGTGTCCTGACGATCCCGATCCCGTCGCTCCGCGCCTGGGTGCATGGGGCGGATTCGGCCGGCCTCCAAGTCGTCGTCCACGCCATCGGCGACCGAGCCAACAGCGAATTGCTCGATGCCTTTCAGGCCGCCGCCGCTCGGAATGGGCCGCGGGACCGCCGGTTCCGGATCGAGCACGCCCAGACCCTAAGGCCTCGCGACTTTCCTCGGTTTGCCGAACTCGGGGTTATCCCCTCGATGCAGCCGTACCATGCGGCCGATGACGGTCGGTGGGCCGAACGGCGGATTGGGCCGGAGCGGATCAAGACGACCTACGCCTTTCGCTCCCTCCTCGATGCCAAAGCCCGCTTGGTCTTCGGGTCCGACTGGACCGTCGCCCCGATGAACCCGATCCTCGGCCTCAAAGCCGCGGTCACCCGCGAGACCATCGACGGGAAGCAGATTTTCGTCCCGGAGGAGCGGATTTCAATGGCAGAGGCGCTCACGGCGTACACGGCCGACAACGCCTACGCGATGTATTGGGACGGCCAGGTGGGACAGCTCAAGCCCGGACTCAAGGCCGACCTGATCGTGGTCGACCGGGATCTGCTCACCATGCCGGCGGCTGACCTCGGCCGAGCCACGGTCCGCGTCACCATCGTGGACGGCAAAGTCGTTTACCGGGCGCCATGACTCGCGCCCTCTGGAACCGAATGGTATTGGGTGCCGTGGCCGTCCCGCTGGTTGGGGTTGGGTTTGCCGCGGGATCGATGTATCTGGTCGGTGCCGGCGATCGGGCCGGAGCGGTCATTGCCTACGCGATCAGCACCATGCCCCTCGCGGCGGCTCTCGGTGGCGCGGGCGCCTATCTGTCCGGCCAGGCCCCCGGATCGCCCTGGGCCGGTGGGGCGTTGCTGGCGATGGTCGGCGCGTTGATCGCGGCGTTTGCGTCGGCAACCGTCCGGTTTCGCCAGACCGGCGCCAGCGGCTTCGTCTCGCTCTCAGCGTTGCCCTATACCGCGGAATTCTTGATGTTGGCCGGGGTCGTTCCGGCCATCCTCCTGCTAGGTGCCGGAGTCGGCCGCCTTCGCGCGGGCCACGGCACCCGCCCAGTGGTCGGATGGTGTCTGCTGGCGGGGGCCGTTGCGTCGGCCTGCGTCGGCCCGACCCTTATTGCCGTAAGGGGCCTGGCCGGGTTTCCGCTCCTCAATCCGGTTGTGGTCTGGGCCCTCCTGGCGATTGTGATCGCCGCCGCAGGCTGGCGGCGGCTCGACTCGGTCGGGCGATAGGAGTCATCGATGTCCCAAGTCCAAGGCGATTTCGTGCCCCTCTAGGAAGGCGGGTGCTGGAAGTTGCACCGTCTCGCCTCCGCCCCCGTCGGGCGCTATTTTAGGCAAGCCCCCGAACCCGGAAACCCATGGCGACCCGTACCTCGCATCGCGCCCGCACCTCCGCCAAGCTCGAAAAGGCGGACTTGCTCGATATCTATCAAACGATGCTGCTGTCCCGGCGGATCGACGACAAGGAAATCCAACTCAAGCGCCAGAACAAGATCTTCTTCCAGATCTCGGGCGCTGGTCACGAGGCCGTATTGGCCGCCGCCGCCAAGGTCTTCCGGCCTTCCTACGACTGGTTCTACCTCTACTACCGCGACCGGGCCTTCTGCCTCGGCATGGGCATGACCGCCACCGAGATGTTGCTCTCGGCGGTGGCCGCCGCCGACGATCCGAACTCGGGCGGCCGCCAGATGCCCTCACACTGGGGTCACAAAGACCTCAACATCGTGAGTGCATCGAGCCCAACCGGGACCCAGTTTCTCCAGGCCGTTGGCGCCGCGGAAGCCTGGCTCCGGTATAGCCAGAACGACGCCATTCCCGATCGCGACCAACAGATCGAGAGCGACGAAGTCGTCCTAGTCACCACCGGCGACGGCACCACCAGCCAAGGCGAGTTCTGGGAGTCACTCAACAGCGCCTGCAACCTCAAACTCCCGATCGTCTATCTCGTCGAAGACAACAAGTACGCCATTTCGGTGCCGGTCGAGGTCAACACCGCCGGCGGCTCGATCTCGAAGCTGGTGACCGGTTTCCCAGGGCTCTTCGTGCAAGAGGTCGACGGGTGTGATCCGCTCGCCTCGTACGATGTCCTCCAGAAGGCGGTCGAATACGCCCGCCAGCGCAAAGGACCCGCGCTGGTCCATGCCCACGTGATCCGGCCCTACAGCCATTCCCTGTCCGACGACGAAGTATTCTATCGGCCCGCCACTGAACGCGATGAGGATGCCCATCGCGACCCGGTATTCGCGTTTCCCAAGTACTTGGTAGCCCAAGGGATTGCGACCGAGCAGGAAATCGAAAAGATCAAGCAAGCGGTCGAAGACGAGGTCGAGGTCGCCACCGCGACCGCCTTGGCTTCGCCCCAACCTGCCACCGATACGATCTACAAGTATGTCTACTCCCCGGACGTCGATCCCACCTCCGAGCAGTTCGACACCGAAGACGATCCCCAGTTCCAGGGCGACCCCACCACCATGGTCGACCTCTTGAACGGCTGCATGAAAGACGAGATGACCCGCGATCAGCGGATCGTCGTCTTCGGCGAAGACGTGGCCGACGTCAGCCGGGACCAGTATCTCGGCCAGGTCAAAGGCAAAGGCGGCGTCTTCAAGGTCACCTTCGGCCTCCAAAAGGCGTTCGGGAGCAATCGGGTCTATAACTCCCCACTCGCCGAAGCGAACATCGTGGGCCGAGCCATCGGGCTCGCCACCCGGGGACTCAAGCCGGTCGTCGAAATTCAGTTCTTCGACTACATCTGGCCCGCCTACATGCAGATCCGCGACGAACTCGCGATTCTCCGCTGGCGGTCGAACAACGATTGGCCGGCCCCGGTCGTGATCCGCGTCACCTATGGCGGCTACCTCAAAGGCGGGGCGCCGTACCACTCCCAAACCGGAGCTTCGGTCTTCACCTCAGTACCGGGCCTCCGGGTCATCTGTCCGGCCACCGCCCTCGATGCCAACGGACTGCTCCGGACCGCCATTCGCTGCGAAGATCCGGTCATCTTCCTCGAACACAAGCACCTCTACCGGCAGACCTACAACAAGGCCCCGAACCCGGGCCCCAACTTCATGATCCCCTTCGGCAAGGCCAAGGTGGTCAGGGAAGGCACCGATTTGACGATCGTGACCTACGGCGCCACCGTGCAGCGCTCCATCGTGGCCGCCAAGGCCATGGAGGAAGAACACGGCACCAGCGTCGAGGTCATCGATCTGCGGAGTCTTTCGCCGGTTGATTGGGACACCATCTACGCCTCGATCAAAAAGACGAACCGGGTGATGGTGGTGTACGAGGATGCGCTGTCATGGGGCTACGGAGCTGAAATCGCCGCCAGGATTGCCGACGAAGCCTTTGCCTACC
>JAYVJS010000244.1:0-4832 GCA_043769075.1 Gemmatimonadota bacterium
GGCTCGCCGGGCCGGGTGGGGCCTCGTCGCTCGGCTCCGCCGAACTCCGCCGTACCGCCGCACCGGACACCACCAACGACCCGATGAACATCGGGGCCAACCAGCGGGCGGCGGGGCCCATGAAGGAGGGATTGAGCACCGCCGTGATGGCGAACACCCGCGGGAGCAAGACCGTCGACGCCACGACGGTCCCGGCCGCTAGCGTCAGCTCGTTGTCCGGCGATCCCCTGCTCCGTCGAGCGAAGGCCAAGGTCACCGCCGTCGACGACACCAGGCCGCCGAGAGCACCCGTTACGACATTGCCTTTGGCCCGGCCCCAGGCCTTTCGAGCCACGTAACCGGCGAAGTTGACCCCGGACATCACCAGCACCACGGTCCAGATCATTCGGGGCCGGATCGCGCCAAACGGCCCAAATGGTCCCTCGGGAAGGAGCGGGAGTACGACGAGCGCCAACACCGCGAATTGAAGGGCGGCCCGGAGCTCGGTTTCGCTGACACTCGAAACGAACCGGCGGAACCGGTTCTTCTCGCCCAAGGCGAGGACGATGGCGGCCGCGGCTCCGCCCGCCACGGCCAGGTGACCCCGCCCCGCGAGCAGGCCGACGCCGAGCACGGCCATTGCCGCGGCTTCGGTTGTGGCGTCGAGGTCGCTTGGGTCGCGACGGGCCGCCGCCAGATAGGCCGCCACGATCAACCCCGCCGTCGCCGCCAACAGCGCGACCCCCACGCCCCCTCCTTCGGCCAGCGACAACCAGCCCGACATCCCGCCGAGGGACCCCAACAGCCCAAAGGTACGGATCCCGGCGAATCGGCCGCCTGGACCAGTGGCGTGCCCAGACCACTCGCGTTCAAATCCAACCGCGAGGCCGGCCAACGCCGCGATCCCAATCCGGGAGGCGATCTCAAGTTCGTTCATGATGTTCCTGGGTTAATATTACCTCAATGACAACGCCATCGGCTCCGTCCGGCCTGCTCTCGGCCATCTCTCGCTTCGAGGCCGTGGCGATGGTCGTCGGATCGATGATTGGGGCCGGCGTCTTCATTGTGCCGGCCGATGTGATGCGCCAGCTCCAGTATCCCGGACTCGCATTGTTGGTCTGGGCTTTTGCGGGTGTCGTTCTCGTAGCGGGTGGGCTGGTCTATGCCGAGCTGGGCGGGATGTTCCCACGGGCCGGCGGCTTGTATGTCTATCTTCGCGAGGGGATCTCGCCGTTGGTTGGCTTTCTCTACGGCTGGACCCTTTTCACCGTCATTTGGACCGGCGGCGCGGCCGCCGCCGCCGTTGGCTTTGCCCGTTACGCGTCGGTGCTGTTCCCCTCCCTGTCGGCGGACCTGAGTATTGGATTTCCCATCGTGCTCCCGAGCGGCACGATCGAAGCCGGGGTCTCGCCCCAGCGGCTCGTGGCGGTATTGTCGATTGTCTTGATCACCTGGATCAACATCCGAGGTGTCAAGACCGCGGCGGTGCTCCAAGCGATCTTCACCGCGGTCAAGGTCAGTGCGGTGCTGGCGTTGATCGGACTCGGCCTCACGGTTGGCCGGAACCCGGAGGCGATCGCCCGGAACTTTGGGGCTGGGCTCTTCCCCGCTCACCTCGACGGGGCCTTGATCGCCGCCTTTGCCGCGGCCATGGTCGGGCCGTTCTTCGCCATGGACGGGTGGTACGCGCTCTGTTTTGCCGCGTCGGAGTTGAAGGAGCCACGCCGGGATTTACCTTTCGCCCTATCTCGCGGTACCCTGATCGGCGCCGCCCTCTTTCTGCTCCTCAATCTGGCGTACTTCGCGGTGCTGCCGGCCGAAGCGCTGGCGGGCGCTCCCGAAGACCGAGTCGCCTCCGCGGCGATGGAGAACATAATGGGACCGATCGGTGGGAAGCTGATGGCCGCGGCCATTATGATTTCCTCGTTCGGCTTGAATATTGGGATTGTCCTTGGCGGCGGCCGCCTCTTCTACGCCATGGCGACCGACGGGGTCTTCTTCAAGGCGTTAGGCACGCTCCACCCCGTCTACCGGACCCCCGCCAAGGCGCTGGTGTTCCAAGGGGTCTGGATCGGCGTGCTGTGTCTGTCCGGTGGCTATGGGCAACTGATCGATTTCGTGATCACCGCCTCACTGCTGTTCTACCTCTTGATTCCGATCGCCCTGATGCTGCTGCGGCGAACCCGGCCCGATGCCGATCGGCCAGTTCGGGTGCCTTGGTATCCGGTGGTCCCGCTCTTCTACACCGCCGTGTCGGCGTGGGTTTGCCTCGAACTCGTCATCCAGCGACCCCAGTATAGCTGGCCGGGTCTCGGCCTCGTCCTGCTCGGGATCCCGGTCTACCTCCTGATCCGGCGACGGGTCGCGCCATGAGTCCGGCGTGGTTCGCGCTCGCGGCGTTGATCGTCGCAGTCGTGTTGTCGGTCACCACCCGAGTCAACGTCGGCATCGCGGCCATCGGGTTGGCGTGGGTGGCAGGCGTCCTGCTTGGCGGACTCAAGCCGGACGCGGTCCTTCAGGGGTTCCCGACCACCCTGTTCATGACGTTGACCGGCGTGACGCTCCTGTTCGGCGCCGCGGAGGCCAACGGCACCCTGGCCCGCCTCACTGGCAAGGCGCTCCATCTCGTTCGCGGGGACGCGCGCTGGCTCCCGATCGCGTTCTTTGGGCTGGCGAGTACGGTGGCAAGTCTTGGCCCCGGGGCGATCTCGAGCGTGGCATTGCTGGCCCCGTTGGCGATGCCGGTCGCGCTCCGGGCCGGGGTCCCCAGTTTCTTGATGGCGCTCGCCGTGGCCAACGGCGCCAACGCCGGCAATCTCTCTCCGATCAGCAGCGTCGGCGTCATCGCGAACGGCAAGATGGCCGAAGCCGGCTTGGGCGGGCACGAATTCAAGGTGTGGTTCGCCACCTTCGCGAGCCATCTCCTAGTCACGGCCGTAGCCTATCTGGTGCTCCGCGGATACCGTCGAAGTGTACTCTCAGCGACGGTGACCGAGTCAGTTGACCAGACACCACTGACCCGGGCACACTGGCTCACCATCATCGTCGTAGTGGCATGGGTGGTCGGGGTCGTCGTCCTCAAGCTCCCGGTGGGTTTGACCGGTTTCGTCGCGGTTGCGGTCCTGGTGCTGGCTCGGGCGGTCGACGATCAGGAGGCGATCCGGCGGACGCCCTGGGGGGTCATCGTGATGGTGACTGGGATGTCGATTCTGGTCGGGGTATTGGAACGAACCGGGGGCCTTGAGTTGTTCACGGCCATGTTGGCGAAACTGGCCTCGGCCAAGAGCCTGAACGGCGTGATGGCGTTCGTGACCGGGGTCATTTCAACCTACAGCAGTACCTCGGGCGTGGTGCTCCCGACCTTTCTCCCGACCGTACCGGGCCTCGTAGCTCAAGTCGGAGGCAGCGACCCGCTGGCGGCGGCGCTCAGTATCAATGTCGGCTCGTCGTTGGTGGACGTTTCGCCCCTGTCCACCTTGGGGGCGCTCTGTGTGGCCGCCGTGGCTGATCCGAACGAGTCCCGATTGCTGTTTCGTCGGATGTTGATCTGGGGGTTGTCGATGTCGGTGGTCGGAGCCGTCCTCTGCCAGTTGCTGGCCGGTGCGTTGGCTGGCTGGTAGCCGCCCTACCGGCTTTCCGAGTCGGGGTCTGGGGGAATCGCGATCGAATCAGGTCGCGCCGACGGCGGCCCAATCCGTTTCAGGGTGATTGCCTCGGTGAGATCGCCGCCTGAAAGGGTCATTCGGTCGGCCTTGACTTTCAACTTGTAGATCTCCCATTCTCCGCCGAGGGCGATCATTATCTGGTCGGCTCTGAGCCTCCATCGCACTGTCTCTTTTCCCCAACTAGCACTCGAATCAGCTCGGATGACAACCGTTTTCGGGCCGTCTGCCTTCACCTTACCCTTCTCGAGCTGCCATGTGCCACTTACGGCCGGCCCCGGCTTCGGTGGCTTTGTCTGAGCGTTCGAAATTGAGATACCGGCAGGGAACATCAGCCCGAGGGTAACGGCCAGCTTGACGAACATTGGATCTCGCAGTGAAGGCGGCATCGGTCAAAGATAGCCGCCCGGCCCAGTGGCGGTACCGGTCGTTCAAAAAACAACGGCGGGCCGGCACCAAAGCCGACCCGCCGAAGTGGTCCTGCCCTGCGACTGGCTCGGGCTAGTACATCCCGCCCATGCCGCCGCCCGGAGGTCCGCCGGCCGGGGCCGACTTCTCTTCCTTCCGCTCGACCACCACACATTCGGTGGTCAGCAGCAGGCCCGAGATCGAGGCCGCGTTCTGCAACGCGGTCCGGGTGACCTTGGTCGGATCGATGACGCCGGCCTTGACCAGGTCCTCGTAGACATCGGTCGCGGCGTTGTAGCCGTGGTTGCCCTTCAACTCCTTGACCTTGGCCACGACGATCGACGCCTCGACCCCCGCATTTTGGGCGATCATCCGGAGCGGCTCCTCAAGGGCCCGACGGACGATTTCGACGCCGATCTTCTCATCGGCGGTACCGCGAATTCGGTCGAGCGCGGGTTGGGCCCGAAGCAAGGCAACCCCACCGCCCGGCACGATGCCCTCTTCGACAGCCGCACGGGTGGCGTGCAAGGCGTCCTCGACCCGGGCCTTCTTTTCCTTCATTTCGGTCTCGGTGGCCGCGCCGACCTTGATGATCGCTACGCCGCCAGCCAGCTTCGCCAAGCGTTCCTGCAACTTCTCGCGATCGTAGTCGGAGGTCGTCTCCTCGATCTGCGCCCGGAGCTGCTTGATCCGGCCAGCAATGACCGTTTCGTCGCCGTTGCCGTCAATGATGGTCGTGTTGTCCTTGTCCACGGTCACGCGCTTGGCGCGGCCGAGGTCTTC
>JAYVJS010000245.1:0-12290 GCA_043769075.1 Gemmatimonadota bacterium
CAGGGAGGCGTTTGCCGATCATCGGGACCGCGGCGCCGTAGAGCATCTTGTTGACGTAGAGTACATCGCCGATCAACAGGGTGTTCTCCATGCTTGAGGACGGAATCCAGAAGGCTTGGAGAACGAACGTGCTGAAGGTGAACCACACAATGAGCGCGACCGTAATCGACTTCGCCCAATCCCATAACCAGCGGCCAAGTGCTTTCATCTCACCTCTAGATTTTGAGGATCCATCCCCGTCGTTCGAAACCAGCCAAGATAAGGTACCACAAGAGCACGAAGGTGACGGCAAACACCAACGAAGCATCGATGGGCGCCAACCACGAGGCAAACAATCGCTCAAAGATGACCTCGTGGAGCGACCGAGAAGCGCCGGCCCAATCGACGTGAATCGAGCCAAGGATCCGAGCCATAACGCCCGAGCCGAGAAAAGCCGCGAGTGGATTGAGTCCATAGGTTACGAACGGGCGGGTCCACCAGCGAACCCCCCGGACCTCGATGATCCAACTCGCGGTCGCCAGGGTGAGCATGGCCATCCCGGCTGAGAAGACCACGTACGAACTGGTCCACAGGCTCTTGTTGATCGGGAACACCCAATCCCACCCGAGTCCCAGGACTCCAAGGGCCACTCCGGTCCCAAATAGCCCGTTTAGTTTGTCGGGCAGCGGGTTCGGCCGGCTCATCCACCGGCCGGTCAGAATGCCGAGCAGGTTGGTGACGATTGCCGGAATGGTGGACAGAGGTCCCTCCGGGTCCCAGGTCTTCGTCGCGCTCCAAAGGTGGCCGTCGAGGAGCAGCCGGTCGACGTAGGCGGCCAACGTCCGGCTCGGCACATCGAGGGTGATATCAGCCTGACCTGGAACGCTGATCAGCGTTAGGGCTGCCCAGTACCCGACCAACAGCGTTGCGCCGATCAGTCCGACGGCGCGGCTCGATCGCCGCCAAGCCAGCCATCCTGCGAAGGCATAGCAGACCCCAATTCGTTGGAGGACACCCGGAATCCGGATCTGAGTCCACCGGCTGAGCGGATAGAAGGGAAACAGCGTGAGCAAGAGACCACAGAGGACGATCAAAGCCCCCCGGCGGAGGATCTGGAGCCGAATGGCACGGTCGCCTATCCCGGCCGCCGATCGACGCTCGAGCGACAGTTCGGTCGTGATCCCGACAATGAAGAGGAAGAACGGGAAGATCAGGTCGGTCGGGGTCCAGCCGTGCCAAGGGGCGTGCTGAAGCGGTGGATAGATGGCGCTCCAGGTGCCGGGGTTGTTCACCAGCAGCATGCCGGCAACGGTCACACCGCGGACCACATCGAGTGCCAGCCAGCGTTCGCGGGCCTTCACCACTTGAGGTGTTCCCCCCACGTCTCAACCGTAGCACGCCCCCCAAATCGCCAGTAAGTTGATTCAATTCCCCGAGCCGATTCTTTCGTTCTCATCGAGGTGCCATGGCCAAGTCTGGGCGTTGGTGCATTGTCATTGCGGCACTCCTTGCCAGCTGTGGACCCCGAGAAAATCCGGGCACGCTGATCAATATGTACGACAATCAGTTCAGTGGCTCGGTAAGCCGGGTACCGGTCGGGACACGCATCACCTTCCTGAACCAGGGCCGCAGTGTTCACAACGCCACGGCGCGCGACGGGGCCTGGAAGACCGGCGACGTGGCCGGTCGCTCCGGCGGCGACGGACGAGGCGGCGATGTGGTATTCGACCGGCCCGGCGTCTACCAATACTACTGCTCCTACCACGGAACCAAGGAGGGCGGCGGGATGTCGGGTGTCGTCGTTGTCGGCGATGTCGACTTTAGCCCAAGCGCCAAAGGTACGATCACGCCGGTCGACCGGCCCACCGGGCGGACCCTGAAGGTGCCGGCCGAATATCCGACAATCCAGACGGCGGTTGACGCGGCGAGTCCCGGCGACATGGTATTGGTGGGCCGTGGGATCTATCGCGAAGAGGTGTCGGTCACGACGCCGTCGATCGTGATTCGCGGTGAAGACCGCAACGAAACGATCATCGACGGTGAGTTTGTCCGTGGCAATGGGATTTCGGTCGTCGCGGACGCGGTGGCGGTGGAAAACATGACGGCGCGCAACGCGGTCCTGAATGGGTTTTTCTGGACCGGGGTGACGGGGTTTCGGGGTTCCTATCTCACGGCGATCAACAACGGAGACTATGGAATCTACGCCTTTGGCTCAAGCGACGGCGTGTTCGAAGACTCGTATGCTTCGGGATCGCCGGATTCCGGGTTCTACATCGGCCAGTGCTATCCCTGCAATACGGTTATCCGCAACGTCATCGCCGAGCATAACGCCCTCGGCTATTCGGGAACCAACTCCGGGGGGCGGTTGTACGTGGTGAGTTCGATTTGGCGCTACAATCGCGCCGGCTTGGTGCCCGCATCGCTCGACATTGAACTCGAACCCCCGCAGCGCGAGGCGGTGTTCGCGGCCAACTTGGTGATGTCGAACAACAACGCGAACGCCCCGGCAATCACGATCAATTCGGTGGTCCTCGGCAACGGCATTCTCCTCGCCGGTACGGTCCACGACACGGTCGAACGCAACGTCGTCCTGGATCACACCGGGCACGGGGTAGCGACCGTGCCATTCCAAGACCGGAACTTCTATCGGGCCACCGGCAACGTGGTCCGAAACAACATCGTTCTCGGGTCGGGCCGGGCCGATTTGGCCAACAGCGGGCCGGGTGGTACCGGCAATTGCTTCGCGGGTAACGAACATCTTTCGAGCGTGCCGTTCGGTCTCGAGGTGTTTCGAAACTGTGCCGGAGCCCGGATGCCATGGTGGTCGGACTGGATTCCGCTCGCGTCGATCTTGACTCGCACGACGATGGTTCCCGATTCGTTTCCCGATTCGAAAGCCCAACCGGTGCCCGGCCTCCAGCCCACCATGCCCGGCGGAGCGAGTGCCCCGGTTCGGATCGCTCGCCACGTCTTCGACTCCCTTCATTTTGATCTCGCCGCCGCTCAATTGCCGCCCGGCACCGACTCAATCCTGGCCGCTTGGCGGACCGGAGGCCCTGGTGTGAATCGCGGTGGGGCCCTTAGTCGCCTCGGGGCCAACCTTCCCTTTCTGTCGCTCCCGATCGTATTGGGCTGGTGGCTGGTTCGGTTCGGGCGGCGGCGAACGCCGAGCCGGTCGAGGTGGCGGGGGTGGGGTGTCCTCGCGACGGGCCTCGGGATTGTGTTGGCGGTCTTTGGAGCGAGCGCTTGGTTCTACGGGCGGATGTGATATGAACCGGCGCGATTGGGTGACCATGGGATCAGGGGTAGCCGTCGGGGCCGCTGGGATGGCCCTGTGGGGCCGAAAGGCCCCGAAGCCCCCACATCCACCAATGGGCCTGGCAATCCCCTCACGACTCGAGTACGACCACGGGGTCATGCCGCCGGCGGAGCTCGGACCCCTCAGTCTGGATCAGCTGACCCGTCCGCCGACCCCGTTCTCGGGGACGGCTCCGACCCTCAGGCGATACCAACTCGAAGTGATCGATCAACGAGTGAGCGTTTCGGCCGACCAACAATTTGACGCTTGGACATTTGGGGGGTCGCTCCCGGGCCCGGTGCTTCGGGCAACCGACGGCGATCCGCTCGAAATTACCCTGCGGAACCGAACCAACCACCCGCACAATCTCCATTTTCACGGCCGCCATGAAATCCAGGCGGACGGTTGGGAACCGGTCCCGGCCGGGGGAGAAGTCACCTATCGGCTAACGGCCGGCCCGTTTGGCGTTCATCCGTACCACTGCGACTTCACCCCAACCGCCGATCATATCGCCAATGGACTCTACGGCTTGCTGATCGTTGATCCCCGGCCGAGCCGGCCTCCGGCTCAGGAAGTAACCCTCGCGTTGGGCGGATTCGATATCGACGCGGATGGGCGGAGCGAGTTGTACGGATGGAATGGGGTGGCCGGATTCTACGGAAAGTACCCGATCAAAGTCAGGGTGGGCGAGCTGGTCCGTGTCTACCTTGCGAACCTGGTGATGGACGCCCCGCTCGCCTCGTTTCACCTTCACGCCGAGACGTTCAAAGTGTATCGAAATGGTACACGACTTGTGCCGGATGAAGAAACCGATATAGTGAGTCTGGGGCCCGCGGAGCGGGCCATCATCGAATTCCGTTTGCCGGCCCGGGGGCGCTACATGTTCCATCCCCATCAACGAATCATGGCGGAGCAGGGAGCCATGGGCTGGTTTGCCGCAGTCTAATCGACTCATTTTTGGGGGTACTGATGAATTCTCGTTTTGTCGCTCTTGCGCTTTCTGCCGCATTGGCCCTTGGCTGCGGCGGAAGTACCGATCCGGTCCCCCCGCCCCCGCCCCCCCCGCCCCCGCCGCCGGCGAACGCCGTGACTGTTGCGTCCAACACCTTCACGCCCGCGCCGCTCAATGCGACGGCTCGGGGCGCAACGGTGACCTGGACCTGGGCCGGCGGAAGTCACAATGTCACGTTCGAAGACAACGTGAACAACTCGTCGGACCCAAATCAGACCACCGGTACTCATCAGCGAACATTCAGCAGCGCTGGGACCTTCCGGTATCGCTGTACGAACCACAGTACCGCTGGCAATTTCACCAGCGGAATGGTCGGCTCAGTCGTCGTCCCGTAGTGCTCGGCACTCGGTCCTCGCGAATGCCGAGTGCCGAGTACCGAGATCAGTACCGATAGTGATCCGGCTTATACGGCCCGTCTACTGTGGTTCCGATGTAGGCGGCTTGTTCGGCGGTCAGTTTAGTGAGTTTCACGCCGAGCTTGTCGAGGTGAAGCCTGGCCACCTTCTCGTCGAGATGCTTCGGTAAGACGTAGACCTTCTTTTCGTACTTGGCGTTGTTCAGGTGCAACTCGATCTGAGCCATGACCTGGTTGGTAAAACTCGCCGACATCACGAAGCTCGGGTGGCCGGTGGCGCATCCGAGATTCATCAGCCGTCCCTCCGCCAGAATCATGACACTGTGGCCGTCCGGGAACACCCACTCATCATACTGCGGCTTGATGTTGATTCGCTGAATCCCTTTGATCTTCTTGAGCCCGGCCATGTCGATTTCATTGTCGAAGTGACCGATGTTGGCGACGATCGCCTTGTCCTTCATCCGGGCCATGTGGTCGGCGGTGATGATGTTGAAATTGCCGGTCGCCGTAATGAAAATGTCGGCGGTTGACAGCACATCGTCGATGGTGAGGATCTGGTAGCCTTCCATCGCGGCTTGGAGCGCGCAAATCGGATCGATTTCGGTGATAATGACCCTTGCCCCTTGCCCCTTGAGGGCTTGGGCGCAGCCCTTGCCGACTTCGCCGTAGCCAAAGACGACGGCAACCTTGCCGGAGACCATGACATCACTGGCCCGGTTCAACCCGTCGATGACCGAATGCCGGCAGCCGTAGATGTTGTCGAACTTGGACTTGGTCACCGAGTCGTTGACGTTGATGGCCGGGAACAGCAAGGTGCCCGCCTTCATCATCTCGTAAAGCCGATGGACGCCGGTGGTGGTTTCTTCCGACACGCCACGGAGTTCGGCCGCGACCTTGGTCCACCGCCCCGGGTTGTTCTTCGCCTCGGCCCGGATCAGGTCGAGAATGACCCCCCATTCCTCGGGCTCGTTGGCGGCGTCGAACGCCGGGATTTTACCGGCCTTCTCGAACTCGACTCCCTTGTGCACCAGGAGGGTCGCGTCGCCGCCGTCATCGAGGAGGAGGGTCGGCCCCGAGCCGTCGGGCCACCGCAGCGCCTGCTCGGTGCACCACCAGTACTCCTCCAAGGTCTCGCCTTTCCAGGCAAAAACCGGGGTGCCGCGGGGCGTGGCGACACTGCCGTCACGGCCAACGACGACTGCCGCCGCCGCGTGGTCTTGGGTTGAGAAAATGTTACACGACACCCATCGGACGTCGGCGCCGAGCTCGGTGAGAGTCTCGATTAGCACCGCTGTCTGGATCGTCATGTGGAGCGAGCCCATGATTTTGGCGCCCGCCAACGGTTTCTTGCCCCGGTACTCGGTCCGGAGGGCCATCAAGCCGGGCATTTCCTGCTCGGCGAGACGGATTTCCTTGCGGCCGAACTCAGCTTCGGCGAGGTCTTTGACTTTGAACGGGGGGCGTCCGGCGTCTTTGGAGGCGTCGAACGGATGGCGAACGAGGGTGGCGGTGGTCACAGCAGGATCCTCTCGGTGGGTGGAATTTTTTGGGCCGTCGCGACGAATAGGAGCGGCCCTTTGATGTTCGCTTGGGGCGGGAGCGGACGGTAGCTAAGTCCGGTGAGATTCGCGGCCTGGCACCAGCCGGCCACGGCGTGCCGGTCGAATCCGAGCCATTGATGCCCCATCGATTCCCGATACTCGGTTCGCTCATGAGGCATCATATCGGCAATGATGATCCGTCCTCCGGGTTTGACGACCCGGCTTGCTTCCTCGATGGCTCGGGCTGGATCGGCCAGATGGTGGAGCACCAACACAATCATCGCCAGGTCGAGTGAATCGGATTCAATCGGTAGCGCCTCGAGGGTGCCCTGACGGACTTCGACGTTGGGAAGGGTACGGACCCGAGCGGCCAGGGTCTTGAGCATCGCAGCCGATTCGTCGACCGCAATGACCCGGCGGACCATCGGGGCCAGGTTGGCGCTCAGTTGGCCGGTGCCGGCGCCCAAGTCGCCGACGGCCCAATCGGCGCCTAACAGACCGGCCAGGGCCAGCCACTCGACGCCGGTGCCGAACAAATCGGCCCGGAGCTTGTCCCATTGTCCGGCGCTCGTTGCGAAGAACGCCTGGCTCCGCCCGTGGCGGTCGGTCAGGACGCTCTTGACTCGCTCGGCATCGCGGACGGCAGCCGGGGTTCCGCCGAACTGTTCCCGGACTACAAGCCACAGCCGCTTGGCTCCCGGATCGAGCTCCCGGCCGGCCATCCGGTACCAATTGCTGGTCCCGTTGGCGCGGCTGGTGATCCACCCTTCATCGGCGAGTACCTTGAGGTGCCGGCTTACGGTTGACTGGGGCAGCTGGAGGGCGACCTTGAGCTCGTTGACCGCCAACTCCTGCCGCTCAAGCGCCAACAGCAGGCGGCACCGAATCGGGTCGGAAAGGGCGACCAGGCGGTCGAAGAGGGCGGCGGTCGTAGCTATCATCCGTATATCCGGATGGAATGTTTATACTATCGCCTCACCAAGTCAAGTGGGTCGGGTCACGGCATCCTGGCTTGACTGAGGTTAACTCGCTACCAGGACAGCGTTTGCCATGAGACTCGACGGGGGTCCAATCCGGTTGGCAGCGGATGGAATTCCAGGGCCGACCAGGATACGTTCAGGCGTGAAAACCGCCCTAACTCTTGGAGTTGTCATCCTGGCAGTGGCCTCGTGTCGCCGACCGGATCCCCTGCTTCAGCCCTCTCCCGCGCGGCTGCTGCGGCCCGCCCCGGACAGTTTTGATGTTCGGGTGGAGTCGAGTCGAGGCCCGTTTGTGTTGCGCGCTCGGCGCCACTGGTCGCCGGCCGGGGTCGACCGGCTCTACTACCTGGTCGCCCATCGGTACTTCGATGAGGCGAGATTTTTTCGGGTGGTACCCGGCTTCGTTGCTCAATGGGGGATGTCTGGGAGCCCCGCTATCAATCGCGCATGGGACGAAAAGAACATCCCCGATGAACCGGTCCGGGCCTCCAACACCCGAGGAAGAGTCGCGTTCGCGCGAGGCGGACCGAACACCCGATCGGTGCAGCTCTTCGTGAATCTGGCCGACAACGTCCGCCTTGACACCCTCGACACTTTCGGCTTTCCGCCGATCGCGGAAGTCATCAGCGGGATGGCGGCAGTCGATTCACTCAACTCGGAGTACTTGCGGACCCGGATCGACGGGCGCCCCGGGCCATCACAGGATTCAATCCAAGTGGCCGGGAATGGGTACTTGGCTCGGTCGTTCCCCCAGTTGGATTGGATCATCCGGGCTCGAATTTCCGCCGATTGGCAATAGCGGTCCCAATCGGGCGTCACGTCGGCCGACGGGTATGCCAATCGGTTTCTCGTTGATAGGCGGCCCCGAGTCCGAGGATGGTCTCCTCGCGGCCGGCCCCGCCCACCAATTGCATGGCGATCGGTAGCCCGCTTCGACTGAAGCCGCAGGGGACCGCCAGCGCGGGAACACCGGTCATGTTTTGGGGCGCGTTGTAGCGGCAAAACGCTTCGGCAATCGGGGTCTCGATGCCGGCCATCGGAACCGACTGGGTCCCAATTGTCGGGGGCGCGACCGGCAGCACGGCGCCGATCAAACAATCGACTTCCTGAAACAAGCCGGCGACCGCCGCCAACAATTCGATCCGGCGTTCCTCGGCCTGGACATACTGGAGCGCTGAAAGTTGGTAGCCTCCCTCGAGGCGAGATCTGAGGATCGGCCCATAGCCCTCAGGATTTTTCCGAAGCAGCTCGTCGTGATACGCGATGGCCTCGGCCAACACGATAACGCGCGACGCCTCGAGGGCCGGTTCCAACTCAGGGATGTCGACGCTCACGAGCGTTGAACCGCGCCGGGCCAGGAGCTTGATCGCCGTCTCGATGGCGGTGGCGATTTCGTGGTCGGCGTCCCGAATGAAATACTCGCACACTGCGATTTTTCTGCGTCCCGGCTTCTGATCAACGGCCTTGAGCACGGCCGCGGTTCTCCGGGCGCTCCCGGTCATGACGCCGAACAACAGCGCCACGTCCTCGACCGACCGGGCCATCGGACCGACGTGGTCCAGGGTGGCAGCCAGCGGGAAGACCCCTTCGGTCGGGATGGCGCCGTAGGTGGGTTTGAGGCCCACGGTCCCACAGCAGGCGGACGGAATCCGGATCGACCCCCGGGTGTCGGTTCCGACCGAGCCGAGCCCCATGCCGGTGGCTACCGCAACGGCTGATCCGCCGCTGGATCCCCCCGACACGCGGCTCGAATCCCACGGGTTTCTGGCTGGGCCGAAATGCTCGTTCACCGAGGTGACCCCAAGCGCCACTTCGTGCAGATTGGTCTTGCCGATCACGATCGCACCGGCCCGGCGGAGCCTGGCAATCGCCGGAGCATCCGGCGCTGGGGGGAGCCCGTCGGGTATGACCCGGGAGCCGAGAGTCGTTGGGGCGTCCTTGGTGACGATCAAATCCTTGACCGAGATCGGAATGCCGCCGAGGGCACCGACGTGCCCCGATTTTGCTTTCCGCTCGGCCGCTCGGGCGGCGGCCCTGGCTGACTCTGCGGTGACGGTGATGAAGGCGCCCAGCCGCCCGTTGGCGCCCTCGATCCGGGCCAGAGACTCGTCGACCAGCTCCACCGGCGAGAGCTTGCGCCGGGCAATCAGGCCGGCGGCAGCCCGGATGGTCAGGTGGCGCAGTTCGGTCGGGGGCATAGAAGGCCGGCGTCGGGGGAGTCGAATCTTAACCAGCTCGTAGGGGTTTTCGAGGCCGGACCATGTCATATTGGAGCCGGCCTCGGAGGATAGACCAGGGGCCATTCCAATGGGACAGGGGAGCGCACCTTACATGACGATCCGTCGTTGGCTGGGCATCGCCGCTGTGCTGGGGACTTTGGGCGGGACCGCCGGGTTGGGGGCTCAAGAACGACGCCCGGACGGTCCCAGGCCAGGGGAGAAGCAGCCTGAGAAGCCCAAGGATTCGAAGCTGATGGTTAAGCTCGACGATAAGCTCAAATTCATGGCCGGCTGCTGGCAGGGTCCGATCGACAAGGAAACCATGGTCGAAGAGATCTGGACCAATCCGACCCAGAATCTGATGACGTCGACCACCCGCTACATCCGGAAGGACCGGGCGAGCTCCTTTGAGTTCAGCCGAATCCTCTCGACCGATTCCTCGGTGACCTTCTCGGCGTCGAGCGAAGGCAAGCCGTTCGATGAGTACAAGATGATTCAGTTGGTCGATGACTACGTCGTCTTTGAGAACACCAAGAAGAGCTTTCCCCAGCGGATCAGCTACCGCCTGGCGTCGGACGGCGACCTGCTTCCCCGCAACGAGGGCGAAGGCCAACCCGCCATTGAAGTCCGATTCAAGAAAGTGAAGTGTCCGGGCGGCAAATAGGCGATATATTGGCGGGTGCTCGGCACTGTCTCCGCTCTCCTCTCGATCCTGGCCGCCGATTCCTCGTTGATCTATCGAGGCGATCGGCGGCAAATCGAAGTCCCCATTCCCCGGATCGATGCGACCGTTGCCGTTGACGGTGCTCTCTCAGAGCCGGTGTGGCAGCAGGCTGCTCGACTGACGGGATTCTCTCAATTTAGTCCGACGGACGGCCGGCCCGCGGAGCAAAACACCGAGGTCCTGGTGTGGTATTCGCCGACCGCGATTCACTTCGGGGTTCGGGCTACCGCGGCGGCCGGGTCGGTTCAGGCTCACCTAGCCGATCGGGATCGGGGCATCATTCCCGACGACTACATCGAGTTCCAGGTCGGGACCTTCAACGATGGTCGGCAGGCCTTCGTCTTCGGCGTCAACCCGCTCGGCATCCAGGCTGATGGTTCTCTGGTTGAAGGAACCGCCGCCCAACGCCGCGGCGGGGAAGGGGGTAATGATCGCAGCGGGGCCCGGGAATCGGCGGATCTCAGTCCCGACTACGCCTGGGATTCCAAAGGCCGCCTGACCGAGTTCGGGTACGAAATTGAAATTCGGATTCCGTTTAGGAGTTTGCGCTACCAGCGGGTCGATCCGCAAACCTGGGCGTTGCAAATCATTCGAAAAAGCGCCGGGTCGGGCCGAGAGGACACATGGACGCCGGTGCAACGTGCCGCGGCCTCGTTCG
Source organism: Gemmatimonadota bacterium (assembly GCA_043769075.1). Lineage (GTDB taxonomy): Bacteria > Gemmatimonadota > Gemmatimonadetes > Gemmatimonadales > GWC2-71-9 > SHZU01. The sequence continues at coordinate 10,767 of JAYVJS010000245.1, forward strand.
TAGGGCAGGCAGGCCGTCTCGTTGGATTGACCGGGATCAAGCGGGGCTTGGTGCTGGAAGCAAATCCGATCGTCACCTCCTCGCTGCAGGGCAGTCGTACGTCGGCCGGCGCGTGGGATTACCAAGGCGGCGCCCCGGAATTCGGCGGCAACATCAAATGGGGCGTTTCGAGCGACGTGTCGATGAACGGAACGGTCAACCCTGACTTTTCCCAGGTCGAGTCCGACGCCAGCCAGATTACCCCCGATCCCAGAAGCTCGGTTTTCTTCCAGGAAAAGCGTCCGTTTTTTCTCGACGGCATTGAATATTTCTCGACCCCATCCCAGCTGATCTACACTCGGCGAATCGCCGCCCCGGTAGCGGCGGCCAAGTTCACCGGACGAACCCAAGGAGTGGGTTTTGGTTTCATGTCGGCCATCGACGACCGGCTTTTGGGAACGTCCGGTGATCACCCGATCTACAACTTGCTTCGGGTGCAACGGGATGTCGGGAAGCAATCGCGGATCGGCTTCGCCTACACCGACCGGATCGAAGGCAACGACTACAATCGAGTCGGCCAGATCGATACCCGCCAGGTGTTCGGCGGTGTCTATAGTTTATCGGCCAATGCTGCGATGTCGCGGACCCGGTCGGATGGGGTGACGACGACCGGGCCTTCCTGGGCGGTAAATTTCTCGAGGACCGGCCGCCAGTTCGGCTGGCAGCTCACCTCGCGGGGATTCAGCCCCGACTTCCGAGCCCAAAGCGGATTCATCAGCCGGGGTGAGGTGGCCCAGGTTGGGTTTCGCCCGTCGGTGACGACCTATGGCAAGCGGGGCACGCTGGTCGAACGGCTGTCCGTCAGCACCAATCTCGATGTCCTGTGGAACTATCGAGACTTGTTCGACGGCAAGAAGTCACTGGAGCGGAAGCTCAATCTGGGGACGAATTGGACCCTGGGGGGTGGATGGACGGTCTCCCTTTCCGCTCTTATCGAGAGCTTCAGTGTCGACCCATCCCTCTACGAAGATTATGGCGTCGCGGTCCCGGCCGGCAACGGGGCAGTGGACACGATTGCCTATAACAGCCGTCCATTGGCGGACCTTCCGAACTATGACCTCCTTCTCAACTTCGAGACCCCGCAGGTCGCCGGGTTCAAGGCCACTGGGTTTCTGATCTATGGACAGGATGAGAACTTTTTCGAGTGGTCCAAGGCGACGATCTGGTTCGGCCGGGGAGCGTTGGCATTTCGGCCAACCGACCGGCTTCGGCTCGATGGGAATTTGTCGTTCCGAACCTATCGTCGCAAAACGGACGGGTCCACGGTTGGGAGCACCTGGATTCCTCGTCTCAAGGTCGAATACCAGGTGTCGCGCGCGGTGTTCGTTCGGCTGGTTGGGCAGTACCGGCACGACCGACGGGACGCCCTCCGCGACGATTCGCGCACCGAGTATCCGATCCTGATTCGTAACAGCGCCGGGCTCTACGTGCTGACGCGGAAGCAGGACCACAACACGTTCCGGCTCGACGCGCTGTTCTCCTACC
>JAYVJS010000246.1:0-4725 GCA_043769075.1 Gemmatimonadota bacterium
GTCATGTTGTAGAGGGCCGTGAACGGCACCCGGCTGAAGAGGAAGTCATAGTAAGCCTTCGCATTCGCTACCGGCGCGTTCTGGTTGAACAAGCCTAACGGGACCGGCGGATCGGCCAGGACCGGGGTGATCACCAGGTCGTATTGGGTGAAGAACGGCGCCACCGAGCGGCACACCATATTGGCCAGGACGTCGGCCATTTCGAGATCCAGCAGCTTCAGGCTGGCGCCGTGTTGAAAACTCGCCCAGGTCGCCGCCTCCAGGTTGTCGGGCGACGGGGTCAGGCCCAGGACCTGTGACGCCCCCGCGATCCCGCCGGCCAGGAAGCCGCACCAATAAGTGTGGTTCGCGGTATGGAACAGGCTTTCGTCGAAGCTCGGCGCCGCTTCGGTGACCTGGTGGCCCATCGACTCGCAGAGCTTGGCCGCTTGGTGCACCGCCTTGGTGCACTCGGGGTCGATGACGGCGTTCATCATCCCCTTGGTCGAGAATGCGATCTTGAGTTTCCTCGGCGCCGTCACGGCCTCGGTCGCGTACGGCCGGGTGGGCCTTGGGATCACGAATCGGTCGCCGGGAGAGGAGCCGTGGTCGGCGTCGAGCATCGCGGCCGAGTCGCGGACGGTGCGGGAGACCACGTGTTCGATGCCCATGCCGTGGAGCGGCTCCCCGAATTCGGGGCCGGCTGGAGTTCGGCCCCGGGTCGGTTTGAGGCCGACCAGGCCGCAATTGGCGGCTGGAACCCGGATCGAGCCGCCGCCGTCGTTGGCGTGGGCCATCGGGACGATGCCGGCCGCCACCGCCGCCGCCGAGCCGCCGCTCGAACCGCCGGCGCTCCGGGTCAGGTCCCAGGGATTCTTGGTGGATCCATAGAGCACCGGCTCGGTGTTGGCGTTGAAGCCGAACTCCGGGGTGTTGGTGCGTCCCAGCGGGATCACGCCGGCATCGAGAAACTTCCGGGCCAGGTCGGTGTCAACGGGGGCGATGAACCGATCCTTGAGGAGCCGGCTGCCCCCGTCGCTCGGAACGCCCTTCAGGTGGAGTACCAAGTCTTTGATCAGGAACGGGACGCCGTAGAACGGGCCGCCTTTGGGCTGGCCGGCAAACCGGGTTTCCCAGTCGGTGATCGGGGCGATGACGGCGTTGATCGCTGGGTTCACCGCGGCGATGGCTTGGTGGGCCAGGGCAACCAGTTCCGCCGGCGTCACCTGTTTGGTGCGAACTAGCTCGGCCAGGCCGAGGGCATCGTAGCTGGCGTATTCAGAGACGTTCATGGGCTATTGAATCGTCGCAACGTCGATTTGGAAAACCAAGATCGAATTGGCCGGGATCGGGGATCCGGCCGGCGGACTGCTGCCGTAGCCCAACGACGGCGGGATGATGAGTTGCCGCCGGCCTCCGATGGCCATTCCGCGGACCCCCTCATCGAACCCCTTGATGACTCCCTGGGTACCCACTGTCAGCGAAAGAGCGGCGGCCGGTGGCTGTGCGGCATCGAATTGGGCGCCGCTCGGAAGCCAGCCAACGTAGTAGACGGTAATCCGCTTCCCGACCAAGACCGTGGCCCCGGATCCGACGGTCAGGTCTCGGAAATAGAGCCCGGAGGCCGTCTTGGTCATTTTCGAGAGATCAATGCCAAGGGCGGGGGCGAATGTCGTCGTGGCGATGTCTGGGTCGGGGACCGGGGCCGTGATCGGATCGGAGCCGCCGCACGCCCCGGTGGCCACAACGGCCGCAAGTAGGAGGAATCGAATTGTCGTCATCCCGAAAGGTAACTATCCCGGAGCCGAGTCTACACCTCAAGCCGCCGGTCGTAGGCGACCACCTCGCCGTGTTCGAGGAACCGTTTCAAGATTCGAAGATACATGGCCCAGCAGTATGCGGAGGTGCGATAGTGGGCGTTCTGATCCCGCCAGCCCCGGTGCGCGAACCTAACTTGGGTACCGCCGACTTCGGGCTTGAGCGAGACGTGCAAGGTCGTGCCGAGCCAGTCTGGATCGGCGTCGGTGAATTCCAAGGTCAATTGGTGGGGACGGTCGGCCTGGATGACCAAGGCCTGCCATTGATACCCTGGGCCGAAGTCGAGGTGGTAACTGGTGCCGACCTCCGGCGCTCCCGTGCTTCGTAGCGTCCACCACTGATCGAGGTCGGCTGGGCTGGAGAACCCGTCGAACACCCGCTCAAGTGAAGCGTCGATTGGGAACTGGTGAAGAATGTCGGTCATGACGGGCCAAGGAATTTGGCAATGTTCACCAGTTGGGCCGTCCAGCCCCCAGTATTCATTTCGATGGTCTTCGCGCGTCGGGCCGCCGGGATCTGGTCGAAACCCGATTCCACCACCGTGAGCCGAGTCGCCTGCCCTACCTCTTCAAGCACGAAGGTGACCAGGGTGGTGGGCTCGGCGGAGTAGTCGACACTCGGGTCGATGGCGGCCGGGTGCCACCGGAACGAGAAGAGCCGTTCCGGCTCAATTCGCTCGACCCAGATTTCCATGGTGAGGTGTTCATACCCCGGAGAGGTCACCGGTCCCCGGATCGGTTCCCCCGCGGCGAACCGCCCAACCAGGGTCACTCCAAACCATTGGCTGAATTGGGCCGCGTCGGTGAGGGCGCGCCAGACCCGGCTTCGAGGGGCGGGAAGGACCACGGTCTTTTCGATCTTGTCAGTCGACGAGGGCATCGGTGTGCTCCGGGTGGCGAAGGAAGGCGGCGAGGGCGTTGAGTCGCTTACCCCAGAGGCGCTCATAGGACTTGAGCCAGGCATCGGCGTCGGCGAGCGGTTTGGGATTGATTCGGCAGTAGTGGGTCCGGCCCCGAACGGTTCGGCGGACCAGGCCGGCCCGTTCGAGGACCTTGACGTGTTTCGAGGCCGCGGCCAATGACATCGCGAACGGCGCTGCGAGCTCGCTGACGGTGTGCTCTTGGCCGGCGAGGGCGCCAAGCATGGCGCGGCGGGTTGGGTCGGCCAGGGCACCGAACAAGGAATTGAGGCTCTGGTCATATTCAACCATATGGTTGAATATGTCTCTCCTTGTGGTCGGGCGCAATGGGGCGTCTATTTGAGCGAGTTCCCCCGCCAAATCGGAGTCCTGTGATGACCCACCGAGCCGCAGCCGTCGTCCTCTGTTTCGTTACCTCCGCCGGATCGGCGCAGACGATTCTCCCCAAGGTGTCCGCCGTCGACTCGGTGCTTCGGTCCGAGCAGTTCGTGACCCCGCCGCCTTCGGTCGCCGACGCGGTGTTGGCCCCGCGGCACCGGAGCGTGACGCTGGTTGAGATCAATTCCGAACGGACCGCGTTCCTGAGCGAGTTCGGCGATGGGCCGGTGAGCATGGCGGTGTTTGCCCGGCCATTTCATGAGCTCGGCGGGTTGTTCGTTGACTACGTGGCCAACCGGAATCGGAACCTGACGATCCGGAGCAATATCGGGCTCGAGTTGATCTCAGCGGCCGATGGATCAAAGCGGACCGTCGCGCTGCCGGCAGGGCTTCGAATCTCGGACGCCGCCTGGAGTCCGAACGGCAAAAGCGCCGCGTTCTTTGGGCACGGGCCTGATGCCACGCACCTGTGGGTGGTTGACGGCGCCAGCGGCAGGGCTCGCCAGGTAACGAAGGTGCCGGTCCTGGCGACCTTAATGACGACGTTTTCATGGACCGCCGATAGCCGGCGGTTGGCGACCGTGCTGATTCCGGCTGGTCGCGCGCCGATGCCGGTCGAATCCTCGGTGCCGACGGGACCGCGAGTGAAAATGGCCGAAGAGAAAGACAAGAATCGGCTGCGGAACTATGCCAGTTTGATGGCGACCCCTTTTGACCAAAGGTTGCTCGAGTGGCATGTCACCGGACAGGCGGCGTTGATCGATGTCGAGACCCGAGTGGCCACACCGATCGGGCCGCCGGCCATGATTGAACGGCTGGATGTGGCACCCGACGGACAGTACCTCCGAGTCACCCGAATGGTGAAGCCTTTTTCGTACCTCGTGCCGGTTGGAAACTTCGGCCGGATCGACGAGGTGTGGACCCCTGCTGGGATGGTGGTCGCGAAGCTGAGCGAGGAACCGCTCAACTTGGGTGTCGACACGACCCGGACGCCCACGGCACCCGGAGTCGGCGGCGGCGATGCCGCCCGGGATGGCCGGCGGGAGATCGTGTGGCGGCCAACCGGGTCGGGACTCTGGTTCCTGGAGCAAGGACCGGCGCCCGGGCCGGGCGACAGCTTGGCCATCGGAGATCAGCGTCCCCGCCGAAAGGACCGGCTTCGCCAATGGCTTCCCCTGTTCGATTCGACCCAGGTCACCACCATTCTCGAGAGCGACGCCCGACTCTCGAACCTGCGGTACGCCTCCAGTGGGGCGACGGTGTTCCTGACGGAGCGTACCGGCCAGAACATTCACGAATTCGCGGTCTTTCTCGACCAGCCGTCCGTCAAACACAGCCTAGCCCGATACCGGAGCAACGACGTGTACGCCAATCCGGGAACCTTGATTCCGGATTTCGGGTTGATGCCGGTTGAAAATCCGTTCGCCGCGTTCGGGGTCGCTGGCCGGATCATCCGGCCGGTCAAAGTGTCGGCTGATGGTGAGCGAGTGTTCTACTTCGGTTCAGCCTACGACCGGAATCCGACGATCGCGGGGCCGAAGACTTTCATCGACCGAGTCGCGATCCGGACCGGCCAGAGAAACCGGTTGTTCGAGACCGGAAACGACGGGATCTACGAGCGAGTCATCGCC
>JAYVJS010000247.1:0-2259 GCA_043769075.1 Gemmatimonadota bacterium
GGCCAGCAAGCCATCTAAGGCGACAGAAAGGCCGTCGGAAAGAAGGAGCATTGGACCTAAGCTACCGGGCTCCGGGGACGGAGGCCATCCACAGTCCTCCCCCCGAGCCTTGGGAGCGACTAGATTACGGATGGTTCCACCTAAGTGCATTTCCTCAACGGAGATACGATGTTTGCCGCGCCCGACCCGGCCCGTTTCAAGGACCCCGCACTCCGGCCCATCGCTGAGAAGGTCTTCTCGGGCCAACGGCTCGACCCCGCCGATGGTATCGCCCTGTACCAAACCGCTGACATCTTGAGCCTTGGCGCACTGGCTGAGTGGGCCAACCAGCAAAAGAATGGCGACCGGGTCTTCTTCTCGGCCAATCAGCATCTCAATCCGACCAACGTCTGCGTGCTCAGGAACACCTGCGTATTCTGTTCGTTTGCCAAAATGCCCAAAGAGGAAGGGAGCTACACCCGGAGCCTCGGAGAGGTCTATCACGAAGCCGAGGCCGCCCGCGGCGGCGTCACCCGGGAGTTTCACATCGTCGGTGGGCTCCACCCCAAACTGCGCCTCAGCTACTACGCCGACATGTTCCGCGGCTTGAAGGAGCGCCACCCGCAGGTCCATATCAAAGCCCTCACGGCCGTCGAGATTGCCCACCTCGCCCGGATCGAGAAGAGCTCCATCGCGGACGTCCTGATTCGTCTTCGGGAGGCCGGCCTAGACACGATGCCGGGCGGCGGAGCCGAGGTGTTCAGCACGGCCGTCAGAGCCCCGATTGCCGAACGGAAGCTCACCGGCGACGAGTGGATCAACGTCCACCGGATCGCCCACGGCCTTGGAATTCGAACCAACTGCACGATGCTCTACGGGCATGTCGAAACCGCCGCGGACCGGATCGAGCACCTCACCATGCTCCGGGATTTGCAGGGGGAGACCGGCGGGTTCCTGACCTACATTCCTCTGGCCTACCACCCCGACAACAATGAACTTGGTACCGAAATGGGTCGAGCCGGTTCCGCCACAACGGGGTACGAGGACCTCAAGAACGTGGCCGTTGGGCGGCTCTACTTCGACAACATCGACCATATCAAAACCCACTGGCCCATGGTCACGCCCTTCATGTCCCAGGTCGTCCTTCAATTCGGCTGCGATGATCTTGAAGGCACCGTCGTCTTCGAACGGGTCTACCACGAAGCCGGAGCCCAGACCCAAATGTTGATGCCGTACCAGGCCCTGGTCGACATGATCCGCGGCGTCAACAAACGCCCCGTCGAACGGGATGCCTTCTATCAGTCAATCCGTACCGAGTTCGCCGACGCCGCATGAGCACCCGCCGAGTGCCGGGCGCCGAGCTCCGAGTACCGAGACTCGGTCGGATCCCCTGGATCAACTGCTTTCCGATCTACGGCGCGATTGACCGGAAGATCGTATCGACCCCAGCCGATGTCGTGAGCGCCACCGCCTCCGAGCTCAACAACTTGCTCGCCGCCGGCGAGCTCGACCTGAGTGTGGTGTCGGCGGTCGAATACGCGAGGAACGCCGCCGCCTATCACCTCCTGCCGGACTTGGCTATCAGCTGCGACGGTCCAGTTCACAGTGTTGCATTGTTCAGCAAGCGCCCGGTCCACGAACTCGATGGCGCCACCGTGTTGCGGACCGCCTCGTCGCACACCTCAGTGTTGCTGCTCGAACTCCTCTGCCGGCATCGATGGCGGATCAAACCAAAGTTCGCCACCGTGCGGGCCGAGTCGGCTGACCTGGAAGCGTTGGCTGGATTCCCCCATGAAGCCGTCCTCGTCATCGGGGACGCCTGCTTGGTGTTGGCCGCCCAAGCGGCCTACCCCTACATGACGGACCTCGGACTAGCCTGGAAGGAATGGACCGGCCTCCCGTTCGTCTTTGCGGTCTGGGCCGCCCGGCGCGATCTCCGGCACGACGCAGCCCAGACGGTGCATCGATCCCTGCTCGCGTCTCGGCAGTGGGGCCTCGAGCATCTTGACGAGCTGGCCGCCGCGGCCGCGGCCGCCACGGGGATCCCCCAGACGGTCGTCCGGGCCTACTTCGGCGATCTCGACTACGCCCTTTCGTATCGGCACCTGGCCGGCCTGACCGACTTTTTCCGACGGTTGGCGGAGGACGGGTTGGTACCGGATGGCTCGCTTTCCTTCATTACGGCAGCATAGGCGGCAAGGAACCCCATGATCGTCGACCGCACCTCAAGCGAGTTTCGGCAATTCCTCGACCTCTACGAGCGGGCGCCGCTCCTGGAGC
>JAYVJS010000248.1:0-3885 GCA_043769075.1 Gemmatimonadota bacterium
ATTCCCGAGCCGGCTCGGCCGCCGACGCCCGAACCGGTGACCGGGTTTCGGGTCCCTCCGGACCAAGAGATTCCGCCCGACCAAATCGGAGTGTCGATCCGGCGGGGCCGAGCCCTGTTGACGAATACGAAGGATAGCCTGCCGGCCTTTGTTGGAAATGGCCTTCGCTGCACCAGTTGCCATCTTGATAGCGGGACTCGGCCCAATGCGGCGCCATGGGTTGGGGTCTACAGCCGGTTTCCGCAATATCGCGCTCGCAACGGCAAGATCAATGTGATCCAAGATCGGATCAACGACTGTTTCCAGCGAAGCTTGAACGGGCGGCCACTTCCGCCGGGCGGTCAGGACATGGCCGACATCATCGCCTATATGGCATTTTTGTCGCGGGGAGTGGCTCCGCCAGGTGACGTTCCAGGTCAGGGCTTCGCCAAAATCGACCCGCTTCCCGCCGACTCGGCAAAGGGGCGACTGGTGTACGCGGCCCAATGTGCCCGGTGCCACGGCGGCCAAGGCGAGGGGCAGCTGAATCCGGATTCACTCGGCCAGCCGGGCTACTACCCGCCGGTGTTCGGGGCCCGGTCGTACACTATCGGGGCAGGAATGGCCCGGCTTCGAACGGCGGCTTCGTTTATCCGGCACAACATGCCATTCGACAAGGCCGGGACCTTATCCGATCAAGAGGCCTTTGACGTCGCCGGGTACATCAATGCGCAGGGCCGTCCCGACTTTGGCCCGAAGGCGAATGATTGGCCTCACGGCGACCCGCCCCCCGATGTCGCCTACCATACCAAAGCCGCCGGCCCAAAGCCGCGGCCCTGACCGAAGGACATCCAATGCGGTTCGATCCTGCTCCCCGCCGGGTCTTTTTGGCAGGCCTGGCTGGTGTGGCCGCCCTAGTCAGGCCCCTCACCGCCAGCGCTTTCACCGGTGCCAGTGATCCTGATCAGTGGCTTGACGGGCTGACCGGGAAGTACCGCCAGTTGTTTGATTTCAATGCCCACGGGGATGGGATTGGCTTCATCCACATGCACAATTTCATCGAAACGCTGAAAAGCGCCTATGGGGCAAGGCCGAGCGACATCAACGTCGTCGGGACTTTCTATGGCGCCACGACGCCGCTGGCGTGGAACGACGTGATGTGGGCGAAGTACCGGATCGGAACGGCGCTCAATCTGATCGATCCGGAGACCAAGACCGGAGTGACTCGCAATTGGTTCTTCCAGCCCAAAAAGACCGACCCAGTGTTCTTGAATGGCGCGGTGGCGGAGGCCTCGATCGACAACCTGCGAGCTCGCGGGGCCACGTTTTTGATGTGCAACAACGCCTTTCAGCGTTGGACCGGGCGGCTGGCGGGGCAGGGTTTCGGCCAAGCCGCGGACATCGCGGCCGACATCAAGGCCAACTTGATCTCGGGGGTGGTTACGGTGCCGGCGATGGTGATAGCGATTGGGGCGGCGCAGCGCCGGGGCCTGACTTACATGCGGACCTAAGGCTGGGCCCGAGTCTAGGCCTTTCCTTTCCATTTGTCGATCTCGCGGCGTTGTTTTTTCGTGGGGCGGCCGGCGCCTTCGAAGAAGATTGGGGCCTGGACTCGCAGCTTCTCGGCCAGCGCTTGGCGGGCGGTCGCGCTCGCGGCGTCTTCTTGATAGAGGGTTGCGGCGATTGAGGCCGGTCCCCGTCGGTCGGCGAGGCCGGTGACATGGAGCCGGTAGTGAAAGGGCCCTTGGCGGAGGGTGACCTCGTCGCCGACTTTGACGGGTTTGCTCCGCTTAGGTCGATCGCCGTTGACCTCCACTTTGCCGCCATCGATAGCCTCCGCCGCGAGGGTTCTGGTCTTGTAGAACCGGGCTGCCCAGAGCCAGAGGTCGAGGCGGATCGAAATTTGGTTTTGGGGCATTCTATTAACCATAGCTCCCATATTAACTTAGGGGGTCTGTCGTCATCTAGAATCTGAGCTCGTTCATGGAGCAAGGCCAAGCGCCGGAAGTGGACCCATCCCTCGTCCCCGCCCATGGTGGGGTGGGGCCCGACGTGCGGGTGGGGCTTCCCAGCTTCCCAACCCTAATGCGGTGGTTGCTGTTGGGCCGAACGGTCCTCGCGGTCACCACCCTGCTGCAGGCGGCGATCGCCTTTAACGCCCCGCCTGCTGAAGGGGCGGATTTCGCGCGGTACGTGGCTTTCCTCGCGGTCATTACCGTGGTGTTCGCCTTGGCGGTGACGGGATACGGCGCCTATGTCGTCTTCGTCCGGCGGGGGCGCCCGGGCCTGGGATTCCTCCAGGGCCAAGCAGCGATGGACATGCTGCTGGTGACGGCGTTGGTGCATTTTGCCGGCGCCGAGCAAAGTGGGTGGGCCGCGCTCTACGTGCTAGTGATGGCGATGTACGGCCTCCTGATGCCGCTCCGTTCCGGTATCGTGATGTCCTTGTTTGGCTCGGTGCTGTTCTTGGCCAACGCGAGTTTGGCCCAGCCGGAGCGGGCCTTAGGTCTGGGTTTGTGGGGCCAGGTGGCGGTCTTCACGGTCGTGTTCATTTTTGTGGCTTTCTCGGGTCACCGGCTGCGGGCGTCCGCGCTGGAGCAGACCCAGTTAGAGACCGAGCTTGAGCATGTCCGGTTCGAAGCGGACGAGATTCTTCGCAACATTCGGTCCGGGGTTATGACGATCAACAGCCGAGGCGAGCTGGCCTTCATCAATCCGACGGCGGAAACGGTCCTCGGGGTGGAGGCTGGTGATTGGTATGGTCGGCCGATCATGGCGGAACTCGCCCGTCGCGCCCCGGAGATGCATGCGGCGATCCAAGCGGGGCTGGCCGGCGGGCCCCGGGTAGCCCGGGCCGAAGGCTCGGTGCACCGCCTGGATGGACGATCGTTTCCGATTGGCTTGTCCACAACCACCATTCAGCGTGAGTCGGAGCAGCTTCCGTCGATCACGGCGATCTTCAGCGACATTTCGGACGCCCAGTACCTGCAGGAGCTCCATCTGAGGGCCGAACGGCTCGAGGCGGTGGCGGCGTTGTCGGCGTCGTTGGCCCATGAGATCCGCAACCCGTTGGCCTCGATTCGCAGTGCGGTCGAACAGCTGGCCCGTTCCCACCGCGACGATCCGGACGAGCAGCTCCTGGGCGACCTGGTACTCCGGGAGAGCGACCGGCTCAGTCGCTTGTTAGGCGAGTTTCTCGATTTCTCGCGAGTCCGGGCGAGCCATTTCCGGGCCGTGAATCTGCTGACGGTATCGACCGACGCGGCCCGGTTGGTCCGGGAGCACCCCGATTGCACGCCGGCGATCGAGCTGGCGGTCTCTGGGCCACCCACCTTGGTCCAGGCCGACGAGGATTTGATCCACCGGATCGTCTGGAACTTGATGCTCAACGCTGTCCAGGCGATCAAGGGCGGCGGCACGGTGACGGTTACGATCGATGTTCCCCAGGCCAGCGAGCTCCCTCCGGGTTCGGGCCTCGACCAGGCGGTGCGGCTGCGGGTTTCGGATGACGGCCCAGGGATCGATCCTGAGGTCCGGGATCGGCTCTTCCAGCCGTTTGTGTCCGGCCGTCCCGGGGGGAGCGGCCTTGGTTTGGCGATCGTCCAGCGGGCGGTCGAGGCGCATCGCGGATTCGTGCTGGTCGATTCCGCTGCGGGTCGCGGTACCACGTTTACCATCCTACTACACGCGAAGATGACGATGGAGGAAGCGGCATGAGCCAACAGCCCTCGATCTTGATCGTGGACGATGAGTCCGGCATCCTTGATACCCTGCGCATCCTGCTCCGAAAGGAGGGGTTTGACGTCGCGACGGCCCAGGGTGGCAAGGCGGGCTTGGAGCAAATCCGCAGTGGGAACCACGACATCGTCTTGACCGACGTTCGAATGCCCCAGGTAAGCGGTCTGG